>JBOGRE010000369.1:0-6119 GCA_050749345.1 Nitrosarchaeum sp.
ACATTTAGCTGGCTCTTTATTGATATATTTCACAAATTCAAAAATTATGCGCTCTACACTCATAGTACTGAATCAAAAGCACTGATTTTTTAAATTATGTATTGGCAAATTTACTTTAGATTGTCTCCAGAAGAATTTATCAGGCATAAAAAGCCCGTTATTTTAATTGATTTTATCATGAAAGCATTATACAAAAAGGAAACACTAAAGGATCCAGAATCCGAAAATAATACATACTCAAATTTTACATTAAACCGTAATACCGAGTTTTGCTGTGAAAAATTTAAAAACTATTGCAAAAAATTCACAGTTTGGAGTTACGAGCAGGGTAAATTTGCAATAGTGGATCAAATCACATATGAAGGACATTCAGTAAAATCCATTGATTTCTGTCCTTTTTGTGGAGAAAAAATAGATTATGAAGATGAAAATGCTCCGCAGAAAGTAAAGAAAAAGCGAGTTTTTCCTTGAGGGATTGGTTGATGCGTATAATTCCAATAACTCGACCAATAATGTAATGTCCTCAGGTGTTCAATTTACACACACTATTGTTCTTATTTGTAAATGATAATCAAAATTATGTCGACTACAGTCTTTATGGCAAAAAAGAATGAAGAACAAAATAAACAGTCAATGATAAATTATAATTTGATTAAATGCACAAATTGTTATACTGACATCCATCTATATGAAAAATCTATCAGAAAAAACAACTTTTGGTTTCATGAAAAATGTTTAGAATGAAGAGCCAAAAATAGAGATTAATTTATCAAATATTTCAGTAAAATTACGGTTTTCCAAAAAAGCACTCAAAAATTTATCATAACATATTTCACAACCCAAATTTAATACCTTTAGTTTAAAATCCAGCTAAAATATTATCATCACTGCTAACAAGATTAGATATGCAATTTTTCCTTATCAATAATAATGACTGGAATAGATTTTAAAGACACAATTGTGGTTAGATCTGTCAATAAAGGAACATCTTCTATCACAGGACCCACATTGCCTTCAGAATTCATGGGAAATCAAAACAAGCAGCAAGCAGAAGATCGATTGAAGCTCGCAGGAGACATGTGGATAATGAGTGCAAAAGGTACAACAAAGATAAAACTATCTGATATGAACGAACCAAAAAAAGCAGATCTCAAAGGCCATTACGTATCTACTGGAAGAGGAACAGGAAGAATTAAGATATAATTCTTCTATCTATTATTTTTATGATCAAAAACACAAGCAGTTTAATTATTTTAAATTAAATGACATGATGTGTCTGTGAAATCTAAATAGACCTAGTTGTTGCTTGTCTGGCATACCAGATGTTCATATCTCAATCACTTCATTACAAAAACATGATTTAGAATACGCATGTTTTTGGCACTGTAGAATTTGGTAGTTATTTAAAAGCAAGTTTATCGTAAATGATTATGAGTTATGATTCTTGAAGAAACTCTGCTCAAAAATAACGTTGAAGAGTGCTTAACTCAAGAAAATATTTCATACAATACAATAAACGAACCAAATCACTTGTTTCATTTTGTTGTAAAAAAAGAGTCTTTTGGCATACCTATTGAAATATTTCAAGAAAAAAACACTTTGGATTTGACTATTGGATTTATGACTTTTTTGAGTAATGAACTGAATTTCAAAATATACAAATTTTCGCAAGATGAAAAACAGGAATTCAAAAAAAAAGTAGATGAGTTTCTTTCAACAATAAGAGTTGATTATAGAACGGGGGTGAGAGTAGGCTATGAGATAATTTCAGAAAAAGGGCATTATGGCGCTAAATATTTTATCAAATCAAAAACATCTGCTCGTAATAAAGAAAAAATTATCAAGATGTTAGAAATTGTAAAATATACCGCCCAAAAATCTGAAGAGTTTCTAAATATGAATTTAAAAAATAAATTTGTCACTTTGGATTAGATTGTTGCAAATTTTAATCTGATTTTTCTTGTCTTTTTCTAATTTTGTTTTCTCTCTTACACTTTTCATGAGCAGAACTTGCGAAGTGTATTTCACAACCCCCTATATTTTCAGTTATTTATTGACTTGAGTGATTAAGACAGCAAAAAATTCATTTACTATCTACAAAAAGGCAAAATCTATACTACACGTGAATTATGAAACTAGTATAAAAGAAATTTCTCAAAACCTTCTGGGAGTCTAAATAAACTTCAATACCAACTTAATTCGTAGTTACAAAAAAAGTTTAGACTCTAATTCCAATTAATTTTTGTCAAGAGATGAGAATTAAAAGAAAAATCAGCAATCATAATCATCTATATCGATACATTCCTCTGAATCCAACACATCAAGGTGCCTCAAAATTGATTTTCTGTGGGACATTTGTATTATTTTTGTAATTTTTGGGATTATAAAAATAACAGTGTGTAAAATTCAAAACAATGCCTCAAGATTATTGACGTCTATGATTCGTCCGCACTGGTACGAACTCGAGCACTTTTTAGATAATTTTATTCACCATTCCAATTTGTAGTGTTTGATTTTGATGATCCAAAAAGATCTCTAAATTAGAACCCAAAGTTGGTTTATTGATAAATTACCTAATTAAACCAATCATTACCAGTTATTACCAACTATTACCAATAGTATATATAACCAAATAAATAACTATGATCATGAGTAAAACTCTAGAAACAAAAGATCCCTTTGGAATCTATGAACAAAACATCAATAGCAGCTTTGCTGCTATAAACAGAGAAGTACCAAAATTCCACCAATCATTTACAGACCTACAACAACAATGCGCCCAAACATGTGAAAATACAATGAAATCGTTCCTATCGATACAAAAAGACATTGTAAACAAGACAGGAACAAATACCAACATGTCTGATGCAGCACTAAATACTATCAAGGACACAAATGATGGAATCAACAAGGTATATTCTATACAAAGTCAAATGGTTCAAACAGCTCTTGATGCAACAAAACAAAATGTCAAGACCTTTAACGAGAATGCCAAAGCATATGCAGATCTAAACAAAAACATAATCCAATCATGGATAAGTGTATTTACACCAAGAAACAACTAGTGTAAATATTATTTTTCTTTTTTTATTTTCAATTATAATTCCAAGTTTTGTATTAGCTTAAGGATTTAGGCATAAATTAATTGACGAGAAATGAGGGGTATAAGAGTAGTTAGTTAAATCCTTCTGGAGGTTTTTGGACAAATACATTACAAACAAGTGCGTCTGTTTTAGAATCTCTATATTGAACATTACATGATACAAACTTTCCTTTTAATGCTATCTCTAGGTCTCTTTGTGTTGTTTCTTGATACCGAGGTTCATCAGGATTGTCAATTTTGGCAATGATTATGCGTTCAGTTTTGGCATATTCTCCTTTATTGTCTTTACGAAAATGAGTTACTAGAAGCTCAAACGTGTTGTTAGATAAACAACCTATAACTGGTCCTCCTATTCCATCACCCATTGAACTGTAATTTTTTTTGTAATATAACTACTTGATGGCTATGTTAAGTGTAAAATCTGGCACTATTTCTTTTTGTCTTGCCATCTCAAACATTCTTCTTATTGACTCTTCTCCTTTGTCACCCATATTCACAGTAATTTTATTGACATACATTTTTACAAATTTTTCTATCAAATCTCTTGGTTTTCCTCTACTGTATTGCATTGCATAATCTATTGCATCATCTAGATTCTCTAATCCATACTTAATTGATGCTTGCAAATATTGATCAAATTTATGAATTGTGTTCATTCCCAGATTGGTCTTCATAACATTGATTCCTAGTGGGACTGGCAGTCCATTTGTTTCATTATCCCACCATTTTCCAACATCCAAAATTTTGATATTTCCTTCTTGTTCATATGATAATTGGGTTTCATGAATGACCAACCCTGCATCTACTTTGCCATTTCTTACTGCCTCTGGAATATCTTTAAAATTCATTTCAACATAATCAAATTTGCCTATCATTAACTGAAGCAGTAAAAATGCAGATGTCATTTTTCCTGGTATTGCAATTTTACATTTTTTAATTTCATCAATTGTAATTTGTTTTTTTGCCGTAACGATTGGACCGTATCCAAGCCCGAAGCTTCCACCACTTCTCAAAATAGTGTACCCTGGAATGTAAGCACAAGCATGAACAGATACTGCAGTGACATCAAGTTCTGGATTTGTTGCTTTTCTGTTTAGTTTTTCAATATCTTCAATTATGTGCCTTACAGTAAAATCTGCAGATGTTATTTTTCCTGTAAACATTCCATAAAACATGAATGCATCATCCGAATCAGGTGTATGCCCTACAGAAATTTCCACACATTATTTCTAAATATTCGTTATAAAAATCAAAACTAGCCCGCTTTTTTAATATGTATGATGTTTTTATGATTTTTATGCAAACCCTGGAAGCATATGAAAAAGACATCTTTGCTCAACCTGAATTTTTACATACATTTCAAGCCAAAAAACCCCTTTCTATAACACAGCAAAAAAATGTGATATTTTCTGGCACTGGCGATTCATTTGTATCTGCAATGCTGGCCGAAGTATTTTCTAATTATTTAGTAAAATCAATTGATCCGCTTGACTTGTTAAAAAATAAAACCCTTACAAAAAATAAAACAATCTATTTTGTTTCAGTCTCTGGAAATACAATATCTAATATCAAAGTTGCAAAAATGGCTAGAAAATCGATCGCCATTACATCAAAACCTCAAAGTAGATTGGCAAATGTCTGTGACGCCTCAATAATCTTGAATTTTCACAATTCTGGTGTATTCACTGCTGGGAGCATCAGCTTTTTGGAAAGTGCTTTAACTTGTATTTCATTAGTGTCATCCATTTCAATTCCAAAAAATTCCAGAATCTTTAAAAAAGCATTATCTGATGCAAAAAAATCAAAATTTGGAAAGAGAATTTTTGTTTTAGGCTCATCATATACCTTTCCAATCACTATGTACTGTGCAGCAAAATTTTATGAACTTCTTGGATACGATGTTCATTTTGAGAGAATAGAACAGTTTTCACATATGGAGTTGTTTTCTGTAAAAAAATGTGACACCGTAATAATTTTTGAAGAAAAAAATTCCCATAACAAACAACTTTTAAAGAATTTGAAAAGTATTGGATTAAATGTAATTCATCCAACGTTTGAATCAAAAAACAAGATTTCACAACTACTTTACTATGTATATTTTTCTCAATTACTACCACTTTTTAAGGCTAAAAAAAGAAGACAAAAAGATTGTCATTTTATTTTATCAAAAAAACTTCGAAGTGCAAGTAATCAAATGATCTACTGATCTATTTCTCATAAGATTTAATAGCTGAATAATTGGGTTTGCGAATATGGTAAAATTCAAGTCAACAACTGAAGTGCTAAAGATTATCAAAAATAAAGATCAGATTCGTAACTTTAGTGTAATTGCTCACGTTGATCATGGAAAAACCACTATGAGTGATAGTCTTTTGGCATATTCTGGAATTATTGCCCCCTCTGCTGCCGGAAAGGCATTGGCTATGGATTTTGATAAAGAAGAACAGGCAAGAGGAATTACAATTTATCAGGCAAACGTAACATTACACTTTACACAAAAAGACAAAGAATATGTCATTAACATGATTGATACCCCTGGGCACGTTGATTTTAGTGGAAGGGTAATTCGAAGCCTTAGAGCAATTGACGGAGCCACGGTTGTCTGTGATGCAGTTGAAGGAATCATGACTCAGACAGAAACTGTAACAAGAATGGCCCTAGAAGAAAGAGTCAGACCCGTTTTGTTTATCAACAAAGTAGATAGACTAATCAAAGAACTTCGTTTAACTCCAGAAAAAATGCAAGAAACACTTGCAGGTGTAGTGTCTAGCTTTAACCAATTAATTGATACTTATGCAGAACCTGAATACAAAGAAAAATGGAAAGTATCAATACAAGAGGCTAGTGTAACATTTGGTTCTGCTAAAGACAAGTGGGCATTTAACGTAGATATTATGAAAGAAAAAGGCATTACGTTCAAGGATGTTATTGACGCATATAAAAATGAAAAAGTTGACACATTAGTGGAAAGAGCTCCTCTGGCTGATGCGGTATTGGGAATGGTAGTTAAACATAT
>JBOGRE010000370.1:0-10599 GCA_050749345.1 Nitrosarchaeum sp.
GTTGTAACATTGTCCGCTTTGAAATTAAGATTGGAATCTATGATAAACAATCACAATGCATCTATTTCAGAATTAAAATCTAGAATCTCTAAACTTAATTCAAAAAAATCTAAAACTCTAAATGATTTGGAAGATCTTGATCTAATTTTAGAAAAGTCAAGTAAATCTGCAGCTCAATATGAAACAAAAATCAAAACTGTTAAGGGAATAATGCATGAAGATTACACTGTTGCTAAACTAAAAGAAGATGCACATAAACTCGGTATTGAAGGATTGGTTTATGAAATGATTTCTTGGGATAAACAATATGAGCGCTCAGTACTTGCTGTAAGCTCTGATTGGATTAAGGCAATCGTCGTACAAGATTTTGCTACATTACTTAGTATTGCAGATGTTGCACGTTCAAAAAATCTGCCAAAATTAAAGATAATTCCTCTTGATGCAATTCCACAATTCAAATTAGATTTACCAAATGAATCCGGTGTAATTGGTGTACTCTCAGACTACGTGCGATGTAACCCCTCTCATTCTGCCCTCAAAACATTCCTTTTTGGAAATGTTGTTCTTGCTGACTCTAGGGATTCGGCGTATCGCATCTCCAAATTAGGTCATAAAGCAGTAACTCTGGATGGTGAGTATTTTGAGGCCAAAGGAGGCGCCGTAATAATTGATATTAATTCAAAAATTTCAAAATTGACTAAAATTATCTCTATGAGTAATGATATTGATGGGTTGCTTGAATCAATCAATCTACTAAAAAAATATGTTTTAAAGAAAAAACACTCTCTAAAGAAACTTGAAGATTCTATTCAAAGTTATACTGCGAGATTGTCTCTTTCAGAACAAGGTCTTGCATCAACTGATGAAAATTATTCTCATCTACAATCAAAAATTTCATCGACAATCAATATGAAACAACAACTTATTGCACGAATTTCTGAATTAAATAAAAGAAATGCTAATTTGCTTGTAGAGATTTCTACTAATGAATCTCATATTGACTCTCTTAATGCAAGAATTACTATTGTTGAAGAAAACTATGCCAGTGGAGAGCAAACACGTATTGCAAATGAATTGTCTAGAGTAAATACAAAGAAATCCGACCTTGAAAAACTATACACTACAATAATGAATGAATATCGTGATAGAGATTCACAATTAACTACGTTACAGACTGAAGAAAATAGGAAAAAATCTCAAATAAAAAGTCTTTACGATGAAGAATCTTCACTAAACTCACAACATCAAGAACTAGAAAATAAAATTAAAGAATTAGAGATAAAAAAAGAATCTAAAACTGCAATACTTGTAAAATTGAGAGAAAAAGAGCAAGATCTTATATCTACATCTGGCTCATCTATTGGGCAACTCAAGGAATATGATGATAAATTAAAAACTCTTTCTGAAAAAGACAAAGAACTTACAAAGGAAATTAACTCTTTGGAAAGGCAATCTGATTCTTTAACTCGTGATTTACGTGATTTAATTGAAAATGAAACGAAATTACATCATCTTCTATCGTCTTTTGGATTTGATAAAAATATGGAGACCTTTGATGTCGAATCTATAGTACAAGGGCTGACTACTGAATTAAACTCTCTTAACGCCCTTAATGCCAAAGCTCCTGAAACATATCTTGAAGTGTCTTATGGATATCGATCCATGTCTGTACGAAAAAATTCATTAGAAGAAGAACGAAACTCCATTGTAAAATTTATTGAAGATATTGAAAAGGATAAACGCCAAACATTCTTGGACGCATTTGATAAAGTAGACAAAGAAATTCATCTTATTTTTAGTAAAATGACAGGCGGTATTGCTTGGCTTGAATTACAAAATGAAGATGATATTTTCAATTCTGGAATTTCTTACATGATTCAATTTCCAAACAAACCAAAAAGAGAATCAACATCAATCAGCGGAGGTGAAAAAACATTAGCTGCAATAGTCTTTGTTTTGGCACTCCAAAAATTAAAACCATCTCCCTTCTATCTCTTTGATGAGGTAGATGCACATCTTGATGCACCAAACGCTGAAAAACTGGCAAAAATTTTAGAGGAACGTTCTCAAGAAAGTCAATTTATCATGGTTTCTCTAAAAGACTCTGTTATACAAAAAGCCAAACTCATCTATGGTGTTTATCCAAAAAATGGTGTATCTTATGTTGTTACATACAAAGATAAACGAATGCCTTCTGTTAGAACCTCCTAATCTAGATTGACATAACACGCAACATAGTGGTCTTTTTCTATATTTTCTAAACTTGGTTCTTTTTTACATTCTTCAATGGCATATGGACATCTTGCTCTGAATCTACATCCAACATAAACGTCAATGTCTAGAGGTTCGTTGATTCTGATCTTTTTCTCTCTATTGAGATTTTCAGGATCTGGTTCTGAAATTGCATCAATAAGAGCCTGTGTATAGGGATGTTTTGGTTTTAGCAATACATCATCGATTAATCCCATTTCTACAATTTTTCCAAGATACAAAATTCCTATTTTTTGACCAAAGTATCTAGCAGTTGCTAAATCATGAGTGATGTATATGAAAGAAATTTGATGTTTTTTTTGTAACTCTTGCATTAATTCCAACATCTCTGCTCTTATGGAAACATCTAACATGGAAACAGGTTCATCTGCAAGAATTATTTTTGGTCTTAATGCAAGTGCCCTTGCAAGTACCACTCGTTGTCTTTGTCCTCCTGATAACATGTGTGGATATTTTTTTAAAATCTCTTCTGCAGGTTCAAGTTTTACTTCATGCAATACTTCTATGACTCTTTTTCTTCTATCCTTTTTGTTTCCAATTTTATGAATTTCAAGTGGCTCTGCAACAATATCTGCTATGTTCATTCGTGGATTTACTGAATCATATGGATCTTGCTGTATCATTTGACAATTCATTCTAATTTTTTCTAAGCTTTTTTTATCATTTTTAATTTCCTGATTTTCAAATAATATTTTTCCTGAATCTGCCTGAATGGATTTTAGAATTAATTTTGCTATTGTTGATTTACCTGAGCCCGATTCACCTGCTATTACGAATACTTCTCCCTTTTTTAGAGAGAATGAAACATCGTCTACTGCTTTTACTATACTGGTTTTTGAACTGAAAATGCTTTTTTTGATGAAAAATTTACTTAAATGTTCTATTCTTAAAATTTCATCCAATGTATGGAATTGGATAAAGAAGTATATCAAGAAATATGATCATGCCTGTTGATTCGTGATAAAGCATTTATGTCAAATAACATCTAATTTAGTACTTGAGTAAAACAATTCAAAAAAATCTTAATTATAAAAAATATTATGTCGATTCTAAACTGCAATATTTTAAACCCCATTCTACAAAAATTGAAAAGACTTTTGCAGATGAAATATCTTTTAGTTTAAATCAACATTTTAAATTTATTAGTCCTAAATTTTTTTATGATAAAAAAGGTTCTGATTTATTTGAAAAAATCTGTAATTTATCCGAATACTATCCTACAAGAACAGAAATTAGTATTCTCAAAAAACTAAAAGACGACTTGCCTCGATATCTTGATGATTCCTTTAGATTAGTAGAACTTGGCAGTGGCTCTTCTGTAAAAACAAGGCTAATTTTGGACATATTAAACCAAATTCAAAAAAAAATTGAATATTTTCCAATTGATATATCTGAAATTTTGACTGAAAGTTCAGCTCTACTTCAACGAGATTATGAGAATCTGTACATAACTGGAATAATTGATACATATGAAGGTGGTCTTGAATTTATAAAAAACTATGATGATAAAAAAAATCTAATTATTTTCTTAGGTTCTAGTTTTGGAAACTTTACACCTGATAACGGAAAAGAATTTTTGGAAAAAATCAATTCTACTATGAAAGATGATGATCTCTTCTTAATTGGTTTGGATTTAGTAAAGAATAAAATTATTTTAGAACATGCATATAATGATTCTCAAGGCATAACTGCTCAGTTCAATCTTAATGTCTTGTCTAGAATTAATGATGAATTAGATGCTGATTTTAATCTGGACAACTTTGCTCATCATGCAATATACAATGAAAATGATCAAAGAATTGAAATGTATTTGAAATCTCTGATAAATCAATCTGTCATTATCTCAAAAGCAAATATTTCAATAACATTGAAGAAAAATGAATTAATTCACACTGAACATTCTCATAAATACAAATTATCTCAAATACGTGAATTGATGAGTCAAACTGGATTTAATATTGAAAATACTTGGGTAGATGAAAATAATTATTTTGCATTGACTTTGGCCTCAAAAAACACTTGAATTCTAAATGTTCGCTACACATCTAAATCCTGAAAATAACCATCTATCGTCTAATCTGAAAAAATTTCTATAGCTTCCACGAATTGACATTTTTGGTGTACCAAAAGATCCTCCACGTAATACTTTTTGATTTGTAAACCATTTGTCATTGTATTCCTCAAATCCTGTCTTAAATCCTGGGTATCCTACAAATTCAGACGACGTCCATTCCCATACATCTCCTATCATTTGATGACATCCTGATGGGCTTACACCATTAGGGTATGAACCAATTTCTGTGCATCCCCAGTGATAAGATTCTAGCAAATTGGAATTTTGTTCTGTTGGTTGCTCATTTCCCCATGGAAATACTGTTTTTTGCTGTTTTTCTTCATTCCAGCATGCAGCTTTTTCCCACTCTGCTTCTGTAGGGAGTCTCTTTCCTGCCCATTTACAATATGCGTCTGCTTCATAATAGCTGACATGACATACTGGTTCTTTTGGGTTTAATTTTCTAATCCCTAAAAAATCTCTCACTTTCCACTGTTTGTCTATTTTTTCCCAATACATCGGTGATTTCCATTCGTTCTTTTTCACTTTCTCCCATCCATCTGAAAGCCAATACTTGTAGGTATCATATCCAGCATCCTCAATGAATTCTAGATATTGTTCATTAGTGATTGGAAATGCATCTATGTTGTACTTTTCAAGATACACTTTGTGTTCTGGTAATTCAATGTCATAGCAATAATTCTTCCCATTGTACCCCATTGTGTATATTCCATCTTTGATCTCTATTGATTTTTGTTCAAAATTTGATGAGTGTGGTTTTTCATTTTTTCTAACTACTCTATATTGTTCTGCTAATAGATGTTGCAGATCATACACTAACAATTCCTGATGTTGACATTCATGATTAAATCCCATAATGATTAATCTGATTGCATCATTGTTGAGTGGCTCTGATTCGATAAAGTGATTTACTTTTTGGCTAATTGTATTAAAATACTGAAAAATTTGTTCAGTTGTTGGTCTTGAAATAATTCCTCTTGCACCTTTATCATGTGGTACTCCAAACTGTTGATAGTATGAGTTTAGATATTCTGAAAATTCTTTAGAATAAAATTCATAATTTTTATCTATTTTACTCATAATTACTTCATAAATCCAACTCACATGTCCTATGTGCCACTTTGCTGGGCTAGTAAAAAACGCAGTCTGTACCACAAAATCATCTTTTTCTAAAGTTTTTACCAATTCCAATGTTCTGTTTCGAATTTCTTTGAATTGTTCTAGAAGCGGATTTTTCTCTTCTATGTCTGTAGATGCTGTCATTTTCTAATATCCTCTTGCAAATATCGGGGTTGCAATACTTTGCTCTTTACAGTAAATGCATTTTCCACCTGTACTTTCACTATCAAAAGGAAGCACTCTAATGTCTGCCCCTGTCTCTTCTTTGATTTTTTCCTCACATTCTATTTTGCCACACCAATATGCATTGAAAAAACCCCCCTTTCCTATTTTTGATTTAAATTCTGAATAGTCCGAAATATTTATTGTATTTTCTTTTGCTTTTACTCTAGCAATTTTTAGCATATCTTTTTGTATTTCGTCTAATATTGTGGCTATTTTTCCAATCTCATTAAACCCTAAACTTATTTTTTCTCGATTGTATCTTTTTGCTAAAATAACCTGTTGTTTTTCTATGTCTTTTGGTCCAATCTCAATTCTTAATGGAATTCCTTTTAGCTCCCAATCGTTGAATTTGTAACCTGGTGTCAAGTCATTTCTGTCATCTACATGAACTCGAATTTTTTTTGATTCTAATTGTTCGCGAATTTCATTTAATTTTGGGATTATTGTCTTTTTGGCCTCATCTGATTTGTAAATTGGTACTATTACTACTTGAATTGGTGCTACTTTTGGTGGAAGTACAAGTCCTTTGTCATCACCATGCACCATTATCATGGCACCAATTAATCGCCATGATACGCCCCAAGAAGTTTGCCAAGCAAATTGTTCCACATTGTCTTTATCCGCAAATTTTACTTCAAACGGCACTGAAAAATTCTGTCCAAGAAAATGTGATGTTCCCATCTGAAGAGCTTTTCCATCAGGCATTATTGCTTCCATAGTTGTCGTATATACAGCTCCTACGAATTTTTCTTTTTCACTTTTTTTGCCTGTAACTACTGGAATAGCTAATTCATCTTCAATAGTATTTTTGTAAATTTCTAAAATCTTCATAACTTCATTTTCTGCCTCTTCTTGAACTGCATGAACTGTATGTCCTTCTTGCCATAAAAATTCGGAGGTCCTAAGAAATGGTTTTGTAGCTTTTATCTCTGCCCTTAATGCTGTGTTCCAAAAATTAATCTTTAATGGCAAGTCTCTCCAACTTTGTATCCATTTAGAATACATCGTATATGCCAAAGTTTCTGAAGTTGGCCTAAGTGCTAATCTGTCTCCTAGTTCGTTTTCTCCTGAATGCGTTACCCAAAATACTTCTGGATTAAATCCTGCAAAATGTTTTTGTTCTTTTCCCAAAAGTGACTCTGGGATTAAAATTGGAAGAAATCCATTTCTAATCCCATTTTTAGAAAATTTTTCATCAAAAGTACTTCTTAATGATTCCCAAATTGAGTATCCATCTGGTCTTAATACTATCAGGCCTTTTACTGGTGCATAATCTGCTAGTTTTGCTTTTAGTACCACTTGTGTGTACCACTCACTAAAATCAGCCTCTTTTGAAACTGTAATTCCGATATCCTCTTTACTCAAACTAGAATTCAAAGAAATAATTTTACTAATGAGCCTTTCGTGATAAATTACACATTATCTTAGTATGAAATCTTCTGTCTTTATTTTAGTGAGTCGCCTTTACAGAGGACTTTTCCCATGACTCTGCTTTGGAAGTTAGGACAAACAAAACACTGGATAAACTGAATTTCCTCTTTTAATACCGGACAATTCACAAATTCTTGCTTCATTTTTTTGAGCATTTTTGGGCTAACTCCTTTGAGTTTTAATTTTCCTTTCTCATCCATCATACCTGATTCCTTTAGTTCTACTTTGATGTTGTCTGGGAGTTTTCGTTTTGCATCAGTAGTCTCTATTGTTACTTCGTATTTGTGTTCTAATTCGCCCATGTGTCTTTAAAATATTATCCTTGATTTATTACTAGCGTTTTTAGATCTAGAAAAAGTTCAAACTTTAATATAATTAGTAATTTTTTGCAAATCAGAAATCAATTGCTGGTAATTTTTGATGTTGAAGGGGTTTTATACGATGCAGAGTATCTCCCAATTCTTGCAGAAAAACTCAACAAAGAAGATGAAATTTGGGAAATTACAAAACAAGGTATTCAAGGTGTAATTAATTGGGAAGATGGTCTTCGAAGAAGAATTGAAGCATTAAAAGGTCTTGATTATACTACATGCAAAGAAATTGCCGATGCTTTACCTATAATGACTGGAGCAAAAGAGGCATGTAGGGTTCTAAAGGCTGCAGGATGGAAATTGATGGCCATATCTGGCGGCTTTACAATAATGACTGATAGATTACAAAAAGAACTAGATTTGGATTATATTTTTTCAAACGAATTAATATTTAAAAATGGAAAACTAGACGGTGTAAAATTACATATTGATTCTGACAAATCAAAATCAGCTAAAATCAAAATTGCCGAATGGAATGAAAAGAAAGAAAATATTACATGTGTAGTGGATGGTGCAAATGATATTAAATTATTTGATGTGTCTGGTTTAGGTATTGCTTATCGAGCTCAAGACGTGGTAAAAGATTTGGCAACTGCCACTTTGGAAGAAAAGGATCTTTCAAAAATACTCGATATTATAAATAAACACTATAATCTAAAACTAAAAACTACATCTACATAAACAATATCTTACTGTCTTTTTACACTATTGTGATTGCAAATTATTCCCATATACATAGAAAAAGAAATTGAGCCTGACGATGATTTATCTAAATTAATAATTAATTCAGAAGAAATTCATAATGGCGATATTTTAGTCATTGCTCAAAAAATCATATCAAAACAAGAAGGTCGTGTAGTTAAACTGTCTTCTGTAGTGCCTTCTCTGTTGGCAGAAGGTATTGGCTCCGAATATGAAAAAAATCCTCATATTGTGGAATTAATTCTAAATGAATCAAAACAAATTATTCGAATGGATCATGGAATACTAATTGTTGAAACAAAAAATGGATTTATTTGTGCCAATGCCGGTATAGATGAAAGTAATGTCAAAAATGGATTTGTAACATTACTCCCTCTAAATTCAGACACATCCGCAGAAAATATTCGTAAGGAAATACTGAAAAAAATAAACAAAACTGTATCTGTTATTATTGCCGATACATTTGGACGCCCATTTAGAATGGGGCAAACTAACTGTGCTATTGGAATTTCTGGTATGAGTCCTATACTTGATTATGCTGGAACCAAAGATTCTTTTGAAAAAACCTTACGCATAACCGCGATTGCAATTGCTGATGAACTTTGCTCAGCAGCAGAACTAGTAATGAAAAAAGCAACAAACTGTCCTGTTGCAATTATACGAGGTTATGATTTTAAAAATGAACCCTCTTCCATACATGATCTTATTCGTCCTCAAAATGAAGATCTGTTTAGATAACTAGTACTTTATTTGCAATAGGATTATAATCCAAAGAAGAAAATTTTACTTGGATTTGATTATCAAAACTGAATTACATTGTCATAATTCATTCTCAAATTTCCACGTTGGTGATAAAGAAGCACCGTATGATTGCAATGTCTCAATAAGAGATCAATTGGAGCGCTCTTATAATTTGGGATTAGATGCAATCTTTGTTACTAATCATAATACTTTGGATGGATATCATCAGTTATTACAATACAAACGAGATCACTCGAAATTTCAAAATATTGAAGTTTATCCAGCAGAGGAAATCACCACTGATACCGGTGCACATGTTTTAGCATATGGTATTCACGATGAAATTCAACCTGGAATTACTTTGGAAGAAATAATAGATGAAGTCCGAAAACAGGGTGGAGTTTCATCTGCACCTCATCCCTTTAGCTTGCTAGATGCACTTCGTGACAGTGCTAAAAAATGTGATATGGTTGAGGTCTTTAATAGTAATAATGTAGATATTCTTTCAAATGTACGAGCGACTAAATTTGCAATAGATAATAAAATGATCCAAGTATCTGGTAGTGATTCTCATGTTCTCTCAACTCTGGGACGTTGTGTTAACATGATAGAATCTGAAAATAATCTTGATGGTATATTGCAATCAATGAAACATGGAAAAATTGAAATTTTACAAACCGGCTATGCATTACAAAATGAAACACTTGATCATCTCAAATACAAAATTCATAATTCAAAAGATTATCTAATTGATTATATTTCAGAACATTATCCAAATGCAAAATGGTTTTTGACTTTTTTACTAAAAGTATATGATGTCCATCAAAATAGTTACATTTGGTCACTATTTTACAAAATAGCACTCTTTCTGATGAAAAGAATTTCTCAAAAAATTAATTTCCAAAATCATGATCCTGGATTTATGACAGATCGAAATCTTGGCACTATGTTCAAAATGGCATTATGATCAGAAATAAAACAAGATGAACTCAAATAGATTTTAATATGACAAATCAGACATTATGAATTAGATACCACATGTCTGAATCAAATGAGAAAAAATTAGATGCGACTGGATTGTTTTGTCCTGAACCTGTATTTAGGACTAAAATTGAGATTGAAAAAATGCAGGTAGGTCAAGTGTTGACTGTCTCTGCAGATGATCCTGCTGCTGAGGATGATATTTCAAGATGGGTGACAAGAAATGGTCATGTGTTATTAAATATGAAAAAAGATGGCAACACGATCACTTTTCAAATTAAAAAGGTGAGATAAAACAAAATTATGGCATCTGTTACGAGTTCTGACATTTTAAACCGAATAGGCAATACGCCCCTTGTACAATTAGATTCTCTCTCAAATCAAAAAGTTACATATTTTGCAAAACTTGAAGGTCATAATCCATTTGGTTCTGTAAAAGATAGAGCCGCATACTGGATGATTAAAGATGGTGAGAAAAAAGGTAAACTTACAAAAGGAAAAAGTATCATTATTGAACCTACATCTGGAAACACTGGGATTGCATTAACTGGTATTGCAAATTTACTTGGTTACAAAGTTGAGATCGTAATTCCTGAAAAAGCCAGTAATGAAACCAAGGATATTATTAGAAATCTAGGAGCCAAAGTTTTTGAAACTAGTGATGATCTTTGTCCAAAGGTTGGC
>JBOGRE010000371.1:0-5089 GCA_050749345.1 Nitrosarchaeum sp.
GTAATAATCCAACTACTATTCCAATCTCAATTAATGTTGGTTTTATTTGTGATTTTATCTGCGATTTTAATTTGGATCTTTTAATCAACATGTAAGTCAAGTGGCAGCTGCGAGATAATCCTATAGAGTATGCAATCAACTCCATTGCCCCAAATGGAGACGCATATAAAATTGCCAGAGGAGGGATATTTTCCAATCCTGGCATACTTGAAATAATTCCGGCAAATGCAAATCCAGTAGACCATGCAGTATACAGTCCCCATGCAACCCCGAATCCCGGAATAAACATTGGCAAAGCTGCAGATGCGTTGTTGATAAAAATTCCTGTTGCCTCTACACCTGAAATCAAATCTTCAAAATCTGACATCAATGCGGCTGCTTCTTCATCACTTACCTCAGAAATTGAACCTATTTGAAAAGCAGCAGAGAACAAACCAAGTAAAACAAAAAATGTGATTATTCTTATTTTAAACACATTATTTCACATCAGGAATATTATTTGAGTATTGTGTATGTAGACACTATTTTTCTACAAGTCTATTTTCAACAAATGTAGATGCATTATACCAGCAGTAATTAAAATAATCAAAACACCATTGATGAAATGATGGATCTTCGCTTACAAATGCATAACCTGCATCGACTCTTCCTTCAATATTTGGAAATATCAGGCAGCATTGTTTTTCATTGATTGTAACTGCGGGTGCAATCTTTTTTGTCATCATTCTTTGAATGTTTCCAGAATCTATATATTTTTTAAATTTTTTAACTACGTCTACTCTGGAATTTGAGACCATTGCCTTTTCATAAAATATTGACTTTATTTTGATGCCTTCATCAAGTTTTCTGTGAATTGGTTTTACAAATTCATCAAAATATGGCACTTCATATAGTATGTTGTAGATATACTCTTCAGCGTTTTCATAGATGTTTTTCCAGTATTCAAAAACCGAGATATAGCTTGAAATGAATTTGCCTTCAAACAATTCTCCAAGTCTTAAAATGAATTTATCTGGCAACGAATCAATTGGGTGCTCTATAAAGTATTTTTTGTTTTCTATGATGAAAGCAAAATTTGGAATTAATGCTAATAGCATATGGCCCAAAGTTGTTAAAACAAAATTACCTCCTGCATCCTTTACTATGAATCCTGACTTTTCTAATCTGTCTAAATTTCGATGCACTTCAGGTGTGGTCGCATCCAAGATTTTGGCCAGCTCTGATAGTCGGAGTTTTTTTTCACTGATTAATTGGATAATCTTTAATCTTTGCTCACTAGAGATTTCAAGAAAATATTTTGCATAATCCTCCATCTTGGGATTCATAATTATTGTAACGGTATGAAGTTAGTAAACTTTGAGCTAATTGAGAGGGTGCAAATGATTTTTGATTATAAAATGAAGCGCATTTCTGTAGTTATATTTTGATCCAAAATTCACCATTTATCGCTCTTGGTTAGACAAAAGATCACATATGTGAACAGATAGACCAATTTAGGAAAAAATATCTTTAGAGCATTTGAGATTGATTCATACTGCAGATAATCTGAAATTATTTTTTGAGTGAATCTGTCTTACGTAGATGAAATTCTGCTAGAAGTTGACTTGTATTCATTTGAGAAATTTACTATTGCTAAATCCTTCAATCCATGGAAAATTCATACTGCTGTAATAATTAAAAATTACATTATAGAATCATTCATCAACACACTTTAAGTAATGGAATCTTAGTAAAGTTGTATCTTGAAAAGTTTTGTTTACTTTTCTGTATTTGCTGTTTTGATTTTTACATTGTCTATATTTTCAATCCAAGATGCATATGCTGCTACAATTACAGCAGCTCCTGCAGGAGGTAACTGGAATACAGGTTCAACTTGGATTGGTGGAGTAGCCCCTGTAACTGCTGATACTAAAATAATTCCAGCTGGAATCACAGTTACAGTATCTTCAAGTATCATCAATTCTGGTACCATTGCCAACTCTGGTGCTATTGTAGTATCGTCTGCTACTGACGGTATCGAGAACTCTGTTGCTGGTATTTTTAATAACAATTCAGGTGGTACAATCACAATATCAAATAGTGGTATAGGTACAGGTATAGTAAACTCGGGAAACTTTGCCAACTCTGGAACAATCACAGTTTCAAACACTGGCAGCAGTGCTGGCATTGAAAACAGCCTAACATTTACTAACTCTGGAACCATCACAATATCCAACTCTGGTGGTACCGGTGTGGGTATTTCTTTATCATCAAGTACATTTACTAACTCTGGCACCATCACAGTATCAAATACTGCAGGAGATGGCATGGACAATTTTGGCACCTTTACCAACTCTGGCACCATAACAATTCAAAATTCCGGCTCTAGCATAGGCATCTACAATGATGATGTTTTTTCTAACTCTGGTAGCATAACAGTATCAAACACTGCAGGTACTGGTATCGAAAACACCATGTCTGGTACTCTAGACAATAATTTTGCTGGCATCATCACCAATTCTGGCACCATCGTCAACTCTGGTTCTATAAACAATCAATGTGGCTCAACATATTTGGGAACCGAACCAACTATTCATTCAGTTATTGATGCATGTGCTCCCTGTAATCCTGATCCTGATAACTGGTTCATTACATCAAGCTGTCAGTTAACTATCGATGCAACTGTAACAGGAAACGTTACAGTTCAGAGTTCATCTGTATTGGTTATACCAAATGAAAAGACATTGAATATTGATTTTGCTACAAAGCATCTTTTAATAATTTCAGGCAGCAAAGTTTTGATTAAATCCGGTGGGAAAATAATTTAGATTCTAAACTAGGTTTAAAAAAGTCAAAATTTACTCATAATTATGAAATCAATAAACTTTGTAGTTTTAGGAAAGCAAGACATTGCATCGGAATTTGGCAAGAAAGGTACTGTTACTGATCTTTCTCTTTATGATAGAAAAGAATCTGACATTATCAAAACATGGGTTACTCCAAATGGGTTTCCAGACAAAATACAGCCATTATTTCAGGCAATCAATCTTGCAGAATATGTAATATTTCATGTTGACAAGCTTGATAAATTCACTGGAGAGCAGATCATTGCACTTGATTCCCTTAAAAAAGAGAAGGGTATTTTGTCGCACACCTTTGAAGTTGATGAATCAAAACTAAATTCCATGATAAAAGGAACAGTAGTTGAGAAATACAAAAAATCTGACCAAGATAAACTCAAAGAAGAAATTGACAAACTTGAGCCAATTTCTGTTGATGGTTTATCTGAATTGGTAGTTGATCATTGTTTTGATGTCAAAGGAGTGGGCACTGTAATTTTGGGCAAAGTCACTTCAGGTAAAATCAAACAGTATGACAATCTCAAGCTATATCCTCTAGGCATAGATGTAATGATTAAATCAATTCAAATGCATGATGACCCAGTTACAGAATCTGTCTGTCCTGCACGAGTCGGGTTGGCAGTAAAGGGTGCAAAACCAGAAGAAGTTGGACGTGGCGATGTCATTTCCCAGAATGGTGCTGTTAAAGTAACATCTGAAATAGAGCTGAATTTTACAAAGAGTCCGTTTTACAAAGGAGAGATATCTGAAAACCAGGGATGTCTTGTAAGTATTGGTCTTCAAATAAAGGCGGCTAAATTCTCTTGCATATCTCCATTAAAACTAAAATTTGAAAAACCAATTGTCTGCAAACCTGGTCAGATCGCAGTTATTTTAAAACCTGAATCTGCATCCATTAGAATTTTGGGCAGCGGTTCAATTATATAATTTTGATGTAATTCAAATCTTACTGTATTAATTCAATATTATCATACAAAATTTAGAAAACCTTAAATTTTTGTTAGTCAATATTCTATGATGGGAATTTTTGATGTCTTTACTAGGAAACAAAGACTGACAAGTGATAATTTAGAAAAAGGCATATCAAAAATTTTGGTTAAAGATATAATGTCACGACAATTGATAACTGCACCGTTTTCTACAACCGTATATCAGATATCTAAAATGATGGAGCATGGAATAGGGGCTGTTTTGGTGAAAAAAGATTCCATCCCCATAGGAATTATAACTGATAGGGACTTTGCAATTAAAGTTGCGGCAAACAAATATCCACTAGATACACCAGTAGGAAAAATAGCGTCGATTCCTTTGCATACAATAGGTCCAAATCAATCAATTTTAGATGCAGCCAAACAAATGTCATCTAAAAAAATTCGCAAGATTGTAGTGGTTGAAGATGCCAAAGTCATTGGGATAATCACTTCAAGTGATCTGATTGACCAACTATCTACTATTACACAAGAGATTAAAATTTAATTTCCCATTTTTTTCCATTATCCGTGTCTCACGTTTTTTTGTAATACATAAAATCATTATTGTCTTGTTGCTGGCTATATTATTTCCATCAGAGTTATTATCTGGTTGAACGTATGTAAAAAAACCCCTGAAATAAATATGGTTCACAGAATTTTTGTTTTACTTTGTATTGTTGCCTTGTTTTCTAATAATTTTGTTGGTGCTTATTCTCAAAATGCAACTATTCAAAACGTAACTATTCAAAACGTAACTATTCAAAATGTAACTATTCAAAATGCAACTTCAAATGTCACTATTCAAAATACACCTATTCAAAATGTAACTCCTCAAAATGCAACTTCAAATGTAACTCCTCAAAATACAACTCCTCCAAATACAACTCAAAATGCAACTTCAAATGTAACTCCTCACAATACAACTCAAAACTCCTCTCCTCAAAATGCTTCTCCTCAAAATGCTTCTCCTCAAAATACTCAAAATGCACATTCAACTGACAATCATAAAACTTTTTTTTCAAAAACTAAAATTGAACATCCAAAAATCAACCCTAAATTATTTTTATTAAATAACACTGAAAATATTTTGGACAGAAGTGTTAATCCAAGTGATGATAAAATACACGTTTACATTTATCTTAAAGATAAGGAAAACACTCCAGACAATCTAAACTTTTTGGCAAAATCTGATAACATTATTTCGGTAATGATTCCTCGCAGCCAGCTTGATTCTATTGCAAATTCTCCACAGGTTTCTCGAATTGATCTTCCTATATC
>JBOGRE010000372.1:0-5297 GCA_050749345.1 Nitrosarchaeum sp.
AAATTTGGAGCCTAATTTTCACTTAGTAATTGCAAATTCAAAAATGGAGCATTCCACAGAAACAATAGTTGCAAACGTAAAGCAATTCAAAGAGAAAAATGAGGAAAAATTTTCCAATCTATGTAAAGAAGTATCAGAGCTAATCAATAATGTCTCAATTCTTTTGAAAAATAATGATTTATCAGGTCTGGGTAAAAATATGTTAAAAAATCAAGAATATTTGGAGACAATAGGCATATCTAATGAAAAATTACGTTCAATGATCGAATTGGCTCAAAAATCATCATTTGGAGCAAAGATAACAGGTGCAGGTGGAGGAGGATGCATTATTGCATTAACTGATGAATCAAATTTAGAAAAGATGATTGAACAATTTAAAAAGAAAAACTATGAGTGTTTTTCTGCAAAAATTGACTTTAGAGGATTGGATACTTTTTAATGGAATGAATATTTGGGAACAATATTGATTCTAATAAAATTAGGCGGTTCAATCATTACTAATAAGGAAAAACCATTATCCCCAAGAAGAAAAACAATTGAAAATATTGCTAAGCATTTAAAGAAAATAGAAGAACCAATTATAATTGTTCATGGTGGAGGTTCTTTTGGGCATTATTGGTCTGTAAAATATGATATGCATACGAAACCAATGAAATACAACATACATGGAGTGTCTATTGTTAAAAATTCGATGATTGAATTAAATAAAATTATTTTAGATATATGTTTGAAAAATAAATTGAATCCATATTGTCTTCCACCCACAGATTTTATGTCAGGAGATAAACCTATTACAAAAAAAATAAAAGAAATTGAAAAAATTGCAAATACAGGACTAACACCAATTACTTTTGGAGATGCACTTTGGTATGGTGACAAAAAAACATATATTTTATCAGGGGATAAAATTATGACAAATCTTTCAAAAATTCTAAAACCAAGATTAAGTATTTTTGCTCTAAATGAAAATGGGCTATACTCTGATCTAAAATCAAAAAAATTAATTCATGAGTTAAAAGGAGAAAACCCAATTATTTCAAAAAATAACACGGATGTTACAGGAGGCATGACCAGAAAAGTTGAAGAAGCTACAAAGATTTCAAAGATGGGAATGGATGTATTTTTTGTAAACGGTAACAAACCTGAAAGAATTGTGAAAGCGATTAAAAATAGGAAATTTGAAGGAACGTTGTTTAGAGGAAAAAGAAATGGGTGAAGAATATCTTGTTTTAGTTGATAAAGATGACAACCCGATAGGGTCAGAAGAAAAAGTAAAGTGTCATTTACCAAATGGCAAACTACATAGAGCATTTACAGCTTTACTATTCGATAAAAATGGCAGATTAGTTATAACCAGAAGAGCTAAAGAAAAAATGCTGTGGCCAGGTGATTGGGATGGAACTGTAGCTAGTCATCCAAGGGAGCCTGAAACGTATGTCTCGTCAGCAGAAAGAAGAATGCCAGAAGAGTTAGGCATCACATGTAAGTTAGATTATTTATTCAAATTTGAATATCATGTTCCATACAAAAACATAGGCTCAGAAAATGAGATTTGCGGTACACTTGTTGGAATAATAAATGATTCAATTCAATTCAGGGTAGTTAAAGATGAGATAGATGAAATCAAATGGATTTCAGCAAAAGAATTGTTTTTAGAAATAAAAAACAATCCAAAAACATATTGTCCTTGGATGTTAATCGCATTGGAGTTACTAGACAAAACAGAAAAATCAAGGTTAGAAAAATATGAAGGCATTTTATCATCATGGATTAATTCAGAATTGCAAAAAGAATTACATAAGGCAATTAGAGTTCATCTTCCAGATGATAAATGGAGATTAGTAAAATGAAAAAAACAAAAACAATTGAAAAAAATGCGAGAATTGTCAACAAATATCTAAATTCTAAACTAAAGGGAAACCCCAAAATGCTTTATGATGCGGCAGCATATTTGATAATTCATGGTGGAAAAAGACTCAGACCACATATGGTGATTAAGAGTTGTCAAGTGTTGGGAGGCAATACAACAATTTCAATGCCAGCTGCCAGTGCAGTAGAAATGATACATAATTTTACTTTGGTGCATGATGACATTATGGATAAGGATGAGATGCGCCATGGTGTACCTACGGTTCATAAAAAATTTGGAATACCTATTGCAATACTAGCTGGTGATGTGTTGTTTTCAAAGGCATATCAAATAATTTCAGATTCAAAATTATCCAATGATTCAACAATTCAATTAGTTTCTAGATTAGCAAAAGCATGTGTGGATGTATGTGAAGGACAGCTATTAGATATGAAAATGGCAGAAGAGAAAAGAATTCCGTCTCAAAAAGAATACATTACAATGATTGGAAAAAAAACTGCTGCATTATTTGATGTATCATGTTCAATGGGAGCAATTTGCGCAACAAGTAATCAAAAAGATATTTCAAATTTATCAAATTTTGGAAGAAATTTGGGGATTGCATTTCAAATTACAGATGATCTTATTGGAGTTATGGGTGATCCAAAAATTACAAAAAAACCTGTTGGAAATGATCTAAGAGAAGGAAAGAAATCACTTCCAATTCTTATGGCAATAAAATCAGCTAACGGGAAAGATAAAAAAGTAATTCTTAAGGTATTTGGTAATCCAAAAGCAACTAAAAATGACCTCAAAAATGCAGTAGATGTAATTCATTCACTTGGAATAGAGGAAAATATGAGGGTACAGGCTCTAGAATATGCAGAAAGGGCAAAAAAATCACTTTTAGAATATTCAGGTTCTGCTAAAACAGAATTAATAGATCTCTTAGATTTTGTAGTAAAAAGGAGTTTATAGTCGGTCAATACCTTGGCTTTTTTAGATTGTTTATGACAAATTATCCGTGCCAAGAGACAAGGTATACCAAGTAATCCAAGAGTTTGATCATTCACAAGACTATCCAATTCCAGTTAGTAAAAAAGAGGCAGCATGCCTATCTATTCTAAAGAAAGGTCAGATTCTAACGCAGAAACAGTTCCTAGATGAAAACAAAACTAAATTCAAACCATTCAATATCTACCAAAGACTGGTGTGCATCACATTTGGAACTGGAGAGAATATAGGAATTCTAAAGAACATCCCTCCAAAATTCACAGAGTTTGAAGAGTTTTGCAAGCAGGAGACAGTTGCGTATTTTATCAGACAGCTACGAGGATCAAAGATGAAAAATCTCAAAGAGCCTGGGCTTTCATCGACTCAGAAAAACTACACATACGCTTTGTGGAGGTTCTCAAACTGGCTGCAGGGAAAAGACTTTGAGTACTCTCAGCTACGGCAAGTGTCCTCTGATTCTTTTCAAAGACAAAGAACCAAAGTCAAACTAGAAGGATTAGAATCATTTTACAGGCTATACATTGAATCGCACAACTCAGAGCAAGACTTTGCCAAAGTAATCAAAAGTTATCTTTTGGATCCTAAAAACAAAGATAAGAGAGCAAGCACAGTAACATCTGAGCAGTGCGCAATAAAGGCGTACTTTGAAAAAAATGATTCTCCAATTAATTTCAGGTTTGACTCCAAGTCAACTCATAAGGTAACGGACCAGGAAGATGACCAGCCACATCTGAACTTGGATGACTTGCTAAAGATGCTCACAGTTGGCAGACCAACACTTGCACAAAAGGCAATGATTTTGTGCAAGTTTCACAGAGGTCTTGACACTTCCACATTTGTTGACAGGTTCAACTTTCAAGCATGGGAGCAGTTAGTAGAGTGGTTTGGAACTGACATTCACACAAAGTGGGATTTGGATAAATGCCCAGTTCCAATCAAATTAACTAGAATTAAGACTAGTTTTTCTCATCTTGGGTTTTTGGACAGAGACGCAGTAACTGCAATTCAGGATTACCTGGACATTAAAGTAAACAAGATAGGAAGATTGCAGGAAGGAGAACCACTGTTTGTAAATCCAAAAGGAGAACCAATGTCAATTCAAGGGTTGAGGAGAATGTTTCAGAGAATGGCAAAGACTGCTGGAATTCAGAGAAAGCTTCAAAGCTACAACCTCAGAGAAAAATACGAAAAAGACTCTCATGAGCTTCGTGATCTCTTAAAGTCAATACTGATTGATTGCGGGTGCAGGATAGATGTTGCAGATCACTGCATAGGCCACAGACCTAAAGATTCGTATGAAAAACAGGTGGAATTATTTCCTGAGAACATCAGGGAGGAGTTTAGAAAAGCATCATCGAAGATCAACGTGTTTTCCAACATCTCAAACAACATGAAAAAGAGCGCAAATGTTCAGGTTCTGCAAAACGAAGTGATTTCATTGCGGGAGGAAGTTAAGAGATTGATACAAAAGGATATGATTAGAGATAAAATTCTGCCTGCAAGTAATGATGATTTGATGGGTTTACGTCTAACTTAGGTTTAAGAAGAATATCTCATCTGAGTAATCATCCTTGTTTAGATATTGTAAGTGTATAGTTAGGCGTGAACATTAAAAATTTAGAAAATCACTTTAGGTAGTATTTTGGGTTCATGCATACTTTTGAAGTTCAATACATGCCAACGTCTTTAGTTCTGAGAGTATTAGAGATTAATTTGAAGACATATGTTGTAAAATAATTTCAAATCTCTAAATAGAAACTAGAATCAACAGTTCGGTACCACATTGTATTACCTATTTCTATTTTGGGTTCTGTCAAGATATGGGGACATTAGCCAATTTTTTTCTCACTGTCAAAGATCTGGACATAAATCCAATTAATGGTATTTTGTATTTACAATAATCCTTTTTCTTTCAAATCATTGTAATACCCACGTTTAATCCATCCTTGATTACTACAATCTTGTTTAGGATACCTGTCATGGATTAACAATAATCCATGTTCTCTGCATAAAAGTTCATTATTAGGATCAATATTCTGATCACTTTCTTGAAAACTATATTCAAACAAATGCGTATTGAACATTGGATTATGGGGACATCTATGGGGATAACGTGTATCTGGATCTAAATACTGTGGATGTCCATCCCAATCATCATTCAAAATAACATTATTTCCACACCCAATCATGAATTGATTATGTGAAACTAATTAATTATATTTCCTAACATTATTTTAATTATATTTTGTTAATGTGAATCTGCGTATGCTTTTACTTTCTTAGCAAAATCTCTCAAATCCATAAAGACAAACCCAATATCTAATAGTTCACATTGTTTTGTTAGCTTATCATCATTTGTAACAATTATCAGATTATTTTCTTTTGCAAATTTTGCAACAATTGGATCACTAGATCCTTTTGCAGGGCAATCAAG
>JBOGRE010000373.1:0-5136 GCA_050749345.1 Nitrosarchaeum sp.
GCAGAAATCTATCTGACGAGATTACAAGAAGAATTTGATGAAAAAATGAAGGCAAAATTAGGAGACAGGTATCTTCCAGGAAATAATGATCCGGATTCAATTAATAGAAAATAATGATCGGCAAATTACCAAATGTTTTTAATTAAATTTGAATAATTTTTTGATTCTAAATTATTTAAAATTGTGTTCCGATCAATATCCATTTGGTCTAATTATTTTATATCAATATAAGAAATTCAAGTAAAACTTTTACATCAATCATGGCAAAAGCCGCAGCAAAAAAACCAGCAGCAAAAAAAGCTTCAAAAAAGAAATAATCAATTGAAGTAAATTTTTTTCTTTTAAATTCTAAATCCTGTTTTTTAAATAATTTAATTGTGGATACAGTAATCATCATTTGTCAAGGCATTCCCCATATTCTGGCAATCTTTAAGTGGATAAAAATTAAAAATAAAACATCACATGGAACATACCAAAGAGTGTGAATACAGAAATGCCAACGATATGATTCATGCAAATTGCTTTTGCAAGTGCCATAAAATCATCATGATGGATTCAAAGAAAATGAACTCAAAATCGTTTTAATTGTGAGAATAAACCAAAAACAGATAACCATATTTTAAACTCTTTATTGATGAAAAGAATAGTGTTAGTTGCTAATTGGCTAGATTGGGAAATGATCAATACCCACAACCTCTTTCAGACTAGAGCAGTGAAGCTCGTCATTCAGGTCTGATACATAGGTCTTTGATGCCAATTAGCTTTTCAAATGACAGTTACAGTGGCAACTATCAATAATACATCGATGTTTTTTACAATCAAGACAACGCTTGCTTCTACCCGTTTTCATTCTTAGTTCCTCAATTCTTCTTGCTTTTTCACTCATTGAAATTATTACAAGACAGATTCAAAAAGCATTTAGGTTTTGCTAGCCCAAGTCCTAAAATAGCAGCAAATCATAAAAAAATCATTGCCAGAAAAAAAACCATATAGGAGATTCGGCGACAGATCAACACGACCAAAAACACAAACAATGGAAGACAGAATTGGTGATTTTATTTTACGTAATTCAAAAAATGGTTACTATACCAAGGTTTCAACACTTTCTTACAAATTCGATATACCTGAAGACAAAGCATGGGAAATTGTGGGCGGACTTTTGATAGATGGAACATTAGAATCAATACATGATGAATTTACCGGTGAAATGAAGCTGTGCGAAGCTGGAAAAACATATCTTATCATGAATCTAGAACAGCAAAGAAAAAGACAAAAATCACAAGAGTTTAAAAGAAATAGAAAACAAAAACCAAAGTAGATAAAACACATGTCTTTTTGGAACAAAAAAGTATGTTCAGATTGTAAACGAATGAAATGCCAAAAAGGTTGTATGTGTGATTGCCATCAACTAAGAGACAGAATAGATTAGCATAACTTTTAATTTTATATAAATTAAATCAGTCATGGAAAATGAAGATAATCTTCCAGCACAATGTCACCCAATTATCAAACCAAAAAAAAGAATAAAGCCAGATATTCAACAATATGACAGAACTGACACAAGACAAAATTAGTTCAGTAAAATTCTAGCATTAATTGAAAGTGGATTAAAGATTAATTAAATTAGTTATGATTTGATTTTAAAAATAAACTGTATTAAGAGCGTTGCAATTAATTTGCATAAAAATAATCTTGACTATATTCCAGACAAATCATTAAACTTACTGTTAGGAATTGAATTTGGATAGATGCCAAATACTTGGATTTTCCAAAAAGCTAGAATTACCACTATCTCCAAATTAGAAAAACATTCAAAGGCAATTTGTATTTTTTCTAGTTTTACCAAGTACGTAAAAGTAAATTCAAATAAAACAATACCCTTAATTTCACATTGATTTACAAAAATTTATGAAACAGTGTAAAATCTGTGGAATACCTTTAGGAAAAGAGCCAACAACTCAACAACTAGAAGAACATTGGAAAAAACATCATAGCTGGCATTGGAAAATCAATCAAGATAAAACACCTGAAGATGCATTGTTAAAGAAAAGATAAGACAGGCAAGCGTCTTTATTTTAGATGAACACCAAAATTTTATGGAGTTTCTCATTACAATATTTCATTTTCATAATGGTAATGACATAGACAAGGTAATTTTTGGAAAAAAAATAAATGAAAATAATATCAATGAAGATATTCGAATTTTTCCATCAGGAGGATTAACAAAAAATGGAGGTATACAAGAAAAATATTTAAAGATAAACCTAAAAAATAACAATGATTTTAATTTAGATTTATTATCTGACTTTCTATCTCATAGATTATCACAAATCGATGATGCAGATAGTCTAAAGATTGGAAATAATAAAGTAGGATTAAAAAAAGATGAAATAAAAAAAGCATTGCAAATTCACCTTAGCGAAATTTAAAATCGACGACTTGGAATAGCGATCGTTTATAGCATGCCTAGACCACTAATCGAAGGCGTCAAATCATTAATCTTTTAGTGGTATAAAACAGTGTATTATAAAATTTCAAACGTTTGTTTAATTCAAATTGAAAAGTAAAACTAATTTTCAATAATCAGAGAATAATTGTAATACTAGAATGGAAATGTCAACACAGGCGCTAATTTTTTAAAAAAAACTATTTTTGAGCTTGTTAATATGAAAAAATTCACTATGGTTTTGTAATACCAATTTTTAGATATCAGAACATGTCAGAAATTGAGGCGTATGATATCAAAGTACATAAAAAAGTGAACATGAAAAACCCAAAACCATATTTAATGAAGAATGGCTCATGGGCACTCAAAGGAACTAGTTCTGTTACTGGGATTACTTTATTCAAAATTGTGGGCAAAAAACCTTCAATACACCAATCAAAACTGGACTCTCTGAGAGACGTATTTACCAGCAGAAAATGTGAATGCGACAGGCTCTGCTAGTATTTTTTTGTAGATAAAAATCCTTAATTTTAGTTGTAATATGATAATTCATAATGGATGAACAACTTGAAGCACAGATTCAGACCATAATTTCAGAAACCTTTCAAGATGAAAAACGAGAATGGATAAGCTATTTCCAGCATAAGGCAAAGCAGATGAATTTAGATCAAAAATCATTCTTTATCGGTATGATGTATCCAAAAATCATTAGCAATCTAGAGGAAAATAACATACACATTCGTATAAAATCAAATTCTTGGGGAGACCATGAAATTGAAAAAATCAATTCTATGCTTGGGGAATTGTATGAAAAATATGTATAGAGAAAGAGGAAATCCCAGCATAATTCGAAAGTGTTAATTTGATAAATTCTTAGAAATACAACATGTCTTTTGAGATAGAGTGGCATGGAAATTTTTATGGTATTTCATGGGCATACGAAAAAGACAGATTGGTAGTATCTACGGTATTTGAGGATAAAAAAGAGGCGATGGAGATTGCAAAAGAGATCAAAGATTGGAGCGATAAATTTACAAGATTGACAATTATCGAAAAAGAAAACGGAGAATATTCCATTTGCTGTTATCAGGACCCACAGATTTCAAAGAATAGAAAAAATATTGGATTGTATCGCACAGGCATGCCTCAAAGTGGAGGATACGAACAAGCAAAGCCAATGATTGAAGAAAAATCACCATTGTTACAAATTGCATATGCAGCAGATGTAAGAGACATGAATACCTATGAGCAAATATCACGACTAGTACCCATGAGAAAATGTCGAATAATTTCAGAGAAGGATTTAAAAAAACAGGAATTTTTCTATGAAAAAGCTGCAGAAAAACATAATCAAAATTAAATAGATTTTAAATTTATTTTAAAAAGTATGGATTAATGTCACAGATACCACTTCCAAAACTATGACATGCTAAAAGAAAGGTATACCAAAGATGAAATTACAAAAAAATTCGATAAAATAAAAGAACATTGGAAAGATTAGATTCTAATCTATATTTACTAATTCACGCTTAAATAAAGTCAAGAATCACTCATAATCAAGTTGAAAATCATTGAACTTAGACGTCCCAGTATTTTCTTGCTTATTTTAGGCATTGTCTTAACTCTGATTGGATTTACAATATTGTTAAACCCTCAAGATGATACTACAAATATGATTTTTCTGAGTATGTTTGGTGTTGGATTGTTTATGTCAGGATTGGGTTTTTCAGTACTCTATCAGATAAAAAAAGTAAAAAAATAACCATAATTAATTTTCAAAAACATAGTATTTTAAGACCAGAGAATACAAGAAAAGAAATGGTAGAATTAAAACTTCAAGGATCAGGCGGTTACATAATAGCTGACCTAACTGAAGATCAAGCAAAAAAGGCAGATTTGGGAGTGGGAAAATTATTTTTAGCGCCAGTAGGTAAACTTGAAGAACAAAAAATGTCAAAGCATTATTGTAAAAACTGTGAAGTTGAATTTAACAATCCGCCAAAAATACACCTAGAAGAAAACACGAATGAGCAAGTTGCAGACAATTTAATTCTTGTAGAAAGAGGCCAATACACATGTCAACAATGCAGTTCAATTATTGGAGAATACAGGGTATTTAAAAAACAAGATGAATCAAGCGACATCGGTAATGCAAGACCTAGCCAATAAATCACACAACATATTCTAAAACAATATATCCTCAAGGTTGTAAAAAAACAAGATACACCTATGACAAGTACATTATTTAAGATAAAATGTGAAAAAGGTCACAAAACAAATGCTTTGATCTGGGATGGTGAAACCATTCAAAATTACATAGAGAGTAAAAAATGCAATAGCTGTGGTGCACCACTACATCAATTATCCAAATAAAAGATTATTCAAAAACAGATAATTTTACAAACACTAAACTTTCTTAAAATAAAAAGACATACTTGAAAAGATTATTCAAAAATATACATAAAAAATACGTGCCAATGTGAAAATACACTAGACAAGTGGAGTAATTGAAATTGTAATAATTCCAATAGATACAGCCAAACCTACTGTGTGGTAAAATTGAAAAACAAAGCAAATCAAAGACTTGAATTTTTAATTTTTAGATACCATATTATTCCAAGTTCATAGAATGACACCAAACTAAAACGATAGAATGAATTAGAACAAGCTAATTAACGCAGCCTAATTTT
>JBOGRE010000374.1:0-5533 GCA_050749345.1 Nitrosarchaeum sp.
GTTTATTTATGACTCTGTAACTAATATTTTCATGAAAACTACCAATAAAAAAACAGTTATCGATAAATTGAAAAAAGTTAGAATAGAAAAGAAAACAGATGAAGAATTCCACCTCCAAATGGAATTAAAAAACAACCAGAACTTTCTAAAAAAAGTAACAAGAGAAAATCACATAAAGCAATTCAGTAAATTATGATAACAGAACCTGCCTAAATATAACATTTTAGAAATCAAAGAAATTCAAAATCTAAGATAATATGAAAATATCAGTAATTTTAAATATCATACTTGAATGGTTACAAAAAAATGCAATAATATCATCATTTGTGTTCTAGTGTATTTAGGATAACAAAAAGAGAACGGAATTTGTTTTTCTGATTTGTATTGACTTAAATTATTTCAATTACAACATAGTATATGGGATTATTTAGTAAAAAGCCAACATATTGCACTATTTGTAACAAAGAACTTGCACACAAACACAAGCCCAAAAAAGAGTGGAATATCAAAGGGACACTTTGTGGTGATTGTCATTTTGATAAATCAAAGGAATACTATGAGGGAAAAGTAAGACAGTCATGTGTGTTATGTGGTACAACAAAAATCATCTCAGAATTATGGGAACCAAGATGGCAATGGGACATGGAAGGCTTGTTATGTAAAGAATGTTTTAATAAAAAAGAAGAATCTTTTGAGATAAAGAAAAAATTTTGTGCATTATGTGGAACAACAATGGGATTCATCAGACATAATCCAAAAAGCAAATGGATGATAGAAGGTCAACTCTGCAGAAAGTGTTGGGATGAAAAAAAGACAGAGTTAGGGTAATGATAGGATTTTTTAAGAAATTTATGTGTGATGCGTGTAATAGTAAATTTTCACATCAAGAAGAACTAATGAATCACAAGCAAATAGTACATGGAAAAGATTTACAGTATGATTGCAAAGTGTGTAAGAAATATTTTTCAAACATGGAGGATATGAGAACACATTTGCAAAGAGAACACAGTTACAAAAAAGACAGGTAACTAGATTGCCTTGATTGTTTTAACTACAGGAGGTCTTGCCTTGGTAAACACTCTGAATCCACAAATACATTTGATTTCAGGTAGTCTGGATAATTCAGTGTTTGAAACATTAGTTCCACATCTCAAACAAGAGTAAATTACATCAAATGTTTCAGTCGTTTCTTGAACACTTTCAGTTTCAAAGTTTTCTTCAGCCATACTTATCATCAAAATTTCTATAATTTAAGGATACCAGATTATGTTAAGGATAATTCAATATAAACATCATCAGGAATCTTTAGTCGCATTAATTGTCTGATTGCTTTATCGTCAGCACTGATATTGATGATTCTTCTATGCATCTTCATCTCCCATTTTTCATATGTTTCAGTTCCACTACCACATGGGGATTTTCTTGTTGCAATGTGTAGTTTCTTAACAGGAAGTGGTGTTGGTCCTTTAACTTTAACACCGGTTTTTTTACCAATGCCCATGATCTCACCACAAACACCATCTAGTTTAGGAAGACTCGTGCTAGTTAGTTTGACACGGGCAGTTTGAGTCATCTCAACTCAACCTATGGTTTGTACTCTTCAGTGATTTCTTTGATAATTCCTGCTGCAATAGTTGCACCCATATCTCTGAGTGCAAATCTACCCATTTCAGGGAATTCCTGGAAAGTTTCTACACAGGTCGGTCTTACAGGTCTGATTTTCACAATTGCTGCATCACCAACTTTAAGGAACTTTGGATTTTCTTCTTCAACTGCACCAGTAGCAGGATTAATTCTTTGGAGGAATTCAGTTACAGTTGCTGCAACTTGTGCAGTGTGGCAGTGCATTACTGGAGTATAACCAGGTGCAATTGCTGTTGGATGATGAATTACTATGATTTGTGCTTTGAATTCTTTGGCAACCTTTGGTGGTGCATCTGGAGTTCCAAGTACATCACCTCTTTTGATATCTTTCTTTTCAATACCTCTAAGGTTGAATCCAATATTGTCACCTGCTTCTGCAGATGGCATTTCTGTATGATGAGTTTCAATTGATTTAATTTCGCCTAGAGCACCAGAAGGCATTACAATAATTTTTTGTCCTGCTTTCATAACTCCGGTTTCAACTCTACCTACAGGCACAGTGCCTACACCAGTAATGGTATAAACATCTTGAATTGGAACACGTAATGGTTTACCAATTGGTTTTTCAGGTACTATAAAGTCATCAAATGCTTGGAGTAGTGTCTTTCCAGTGTACCATGGCATGTTCTCGGATTTTTTAACCAAGTTATCACCCTTCCATCCAGAAAGTGGAATGAATGGGACATTTTCTAATTTGTAGCCGACAGATTTTACTAGTTTTTCACCTTTTTCTTTTGCTGCTTTGAATGCTGCCTCTTTGTACTCAACTGCATCCATTTTGTTAATCGCAACAATGAGTTGACCAACACCTAGTGTTTTTAGCAAAAATGCATGTTCTCTTGCTTGACCACCTGCAGCAATTGCAGTATCAGTTTCACCTTCTTTTGCTGAAAGTACCAAAATAGCTGCGTCTGCTTCAGATGCACCAGTAATCATGTTTTTGATAAAGTCTCTGTGACCAGGGGCATCAATTAATGTAAAAAAGAATTTTGCTGATTCAAACTTTTGGAAAGCAAGATCAATTGTAATACCTCTTTCTCTTTCATCTTTAATATTATCCATAACCCACGCGTACTTGAAAGTATCACCTTTTCCGGTCTTCTCGGATTCGGCTCCATGTGCTGCAATAGTTCTCTCATCGACAACACCAAGATCCATTAAGAAATGACCCATAGTTGTTGATTTTCCATTATCAATATGACCTGTAACAATCAGGTTCAAGTGTGGTTTAACTGCCATATCAAATCGGTGTCAGAGGGGATTTATTACTGTTATGAATTTTTGAAAAAAAAATAGAATTTTTTCAAGAATTTTTAGAATATAAAAATTTGAAAAATTACACATAAATCAAAGGGAAAATTAGAGAAATTATGAAAATTACAGTTTCAGTCATTAAAGCAGACGTAGGTGGAATCGGTGGACATACAAGACCTAGTGATGGATTGATAGAGGCAGTTAGAAAAATTGTCAAAAGTTCGGGAGATTTGCTAATCGATCATTACATAGGATATTGTGGAGACGATGTACACATTGTCATGTCACATACTCATGGAATAGACAATGGCAAAATTCACAAATTAGCGTGGGATGCATTTATGGCAGGAACACAAGTTGCAAAACAAGAAGGACTTTACGGAGCAGGTCAAGATCTTCTAAAGGATTCTTTTTCAGGAAATGTAAAAGGAATGGGACCAGGTGTTGCAGAGATGGAATTTGAGGAAAGACCAAACGAGGCATTCACAGTTTTTGCTGCAGACAAAACAGAGCCAGGCGCATTTAATTATCCAATCTACAGAATGTTTGTAGATAGTTTAAGCAACACAGGACTAATTGTAAATACATCACTTGCAAGTGGTGTGATAATTAATGTCATGGATGTAGAAGAAGGTAAGATTGCAAAACTTTCATTGTGGGAAGACAAACCAACAATCGAAGCAGCTTTGATGTATCCAGGAAGATATGTCGTTTCAACAGTTACAACAAAACAGGGTGAACCAATTCTTGCAGCATCAACAGATAGGCTACATAACATTGCAGGAACATATGTAGGAAAAGATGATCCAATATGTTTGATCAGAACACAAAAGAATTTTCCGGCAACAGAAGAAGTAGGCAGTGTATTTAACAATCCACACTATGTTGCAGGAAACACACGAGGAAGTCACAACATGCCACTAATGCCAGTAAAACTAAACTCTGCTGCAACGATTAACTTTTGTATTCCGATTGTAGAGGCACTGGTCTTTAGCATGCACAATGGAAAATTTACTGGCCCATTTGATGGATTTTCAACCCCTGACTGGGATTACATAAGAGAAATTGCAACAAAAAAAGCCCTTTCAATGAGAAGCCAGGGATTCATTCATCCAGCGACACTTGTTCCATCGGAATTAGAATATGCTGAAGGATACAGAGCTAGAATGAGCATACTAGAAACCAAGATGAAGCCAATAGAGGAATCAGGTGCAAAATCACAAAAGAAAGAAAATTACGAAGATCCAGATTAGAAAAATAACAGTTCATAATTGAGAAATAGTTAAAAGAAATCACATTATACCAAAATCACCCTTGCAACGAATCTTGAAGGTTTTTGATTGGAAGACGTATATGTTCACAGCCGTTGCAGTAATTTCATTTTCAAATTTTATGGCAGTATTATTTGGGCAAACCATACCAGGGATATTTGTAACATTTTTCAGATATGCAGGAGAGACAATAATTTTAGGTGCAGTCTTTTTGTTCGCACTGCTATGGCTCTTAAAGGCAAGACCACATAATCGCCCGAAGAGATATTCAATAGTAGTCTTTGATGTATATGGAAGAAAAAGCCAGATAGTTGACATTCGTACTGAATTTAAGACTCATGATGTAGCTTGGAGCTTTATGAAACAGTACAAAAAATCATACCCATTATACAATTTTGCTATGGTAGCAAAACTTTCAAAGTCAGACAAGCCAACAATTTTTAAATACATCTAAAAGTTTTGAGATAAAATTCAGACTTTTATTCAAGACAATACGATAAAACTAGAGTGGAGTTTTCTATTCTAGCTGATGCATTCAGTAAAATGGAATCAACTACAAAAAGACTAGATCTAACGCAGTACCTCGTAGAATTATTTAAAAAGACACCACAAGATGTGATTTCAAGAATTGTTTATCTATTACAAGGAAAGTTAAGACCAGATTTTGAGGGAGTAGAATTAGGAGTTGCAGAAAAGCTAGCAATAAGGGCAATAGCAAAATCAGCAGGTTCAGACAATGCCGAAAAGAAAATAGAAGATGAATATAGAAAAAGTGGGGACTTGGGGCATGCAGCATCCAAGATTTTAGAGCAAAAAGAACAAACAACATTCATTGTTCAAGACATCACAGTTGAACGAGTCTATGAGAACTTGTTTACAATTGCAAAACTAGAAGGTTCAAAGACTCAAGACAGAAAAATGAAATACATTTCAGGGTTACTCAATGATGCGAGTCCAGTTGAATCTAAATTCATCTTAAAGATTTTACTTGGAACATTACGATTAGGTATTGCAGAAAATACAGTGATGGATGGACTTGCAATTGCATTTACAGGCAATAAAGAAAACAGAAAAGTGTTGGAGCATGCATACAACGTATCAAGTGATTTAGGAAAAGTTGCAGAGACCATTGCAAGCAAAGGACTCAAGGGAGTAGAAGAATTTGGAATTAATTTGTTTAATCCAATACGGCCAATGTTAGCAGACAGAGTAAAAAGCGAAGAAGAGGCAATCGAAAAAATGGGGAACAAGTTTGCTGCAGAATACAAACTAGATGGAGAGAGAGTTCAACTACACATTGAGGGAGAGAAGGTGGTATTATTTTCAAGAAGCTTGGAAAACATTACAAGTTATTACCCAGATAT
>JBOGRE010000375.1:0-6757 GCA_050749345.1 Nitrosarchaeum sp.
TATCTGCAAAGCTGCATCATATTGTTTTTGCTTTACAAGTTTTCGTAGTTCCTTCTTTTTTTGACTAGTCTGTTTTTCAGAATTTTTTGGATTTTTGCTAAATAAACCAACCAAATCAGATTACAACAATATCATCCAAATAATATATCTAGCAAATGAAAATCAGACTCAAATTAACTGATTGCGAGCATTCTTTCTATTGCCAGGCGAGCCTTGTCTGCAATCTCTTTTGGCACAACAACTTGATTTTTTTCTTCTACCAGTGTGTCATAAACTTTTTGCAGTGTGATCATTTTCATGTACTGACATTCTGCTTTTTCGGATGCAGCAATGAATGTCTTGCCGGGATTCTGTTGTCGCATTTTATATAAAATTCCAGTTTCAGTTGCAATGACAAAGTTCTTTGCTTTTGAATTATGCACATGAGTAAGCATTCCTTCTGTGGAAAGAATGGATACTTTTTTGTTATCAAAACTTCCAGCTGCAGCATCATACATCATCGGAGTGGTACAACTGCACTCAGGATGTATTAGAAATTCAGCGTCTTGCATTGAATCTAATTTTTTTGTAATATCTTCTGGTTTGATACCTGCGTGAACATGGCATTCTCCTGCCCATATGAACATGTTCTTTCGTCCGGTTACCTTAGCAACATAAGAGCCCAAGAACATGTCAGGCAAAAACAAAATTTCCTTGTCTGCAGGAATTGCTTTAACTACATTTACAGCATTTGCAGAAGTGCAACAATAATCTAATTCAGATTTTATTTCCGCAGTTGTATTGACATACCCAACTGTTATAGCTCCTGGATGTTGCTTCTTCCAGTTTCTTAGCTCATCAACAGTGATTGAATCAGATAATGAACATCCTGCTTGCAAGTCAGGAATCAATACTTTTTTTTCAGGACAGATAATTGCTGCAGTCTCTGCCATAAAGTGGACACCGCAAAACAGAATTGTTTTTTGCGGAGATTTGGCAGCTTGCCTTGATAGTCCTAGTGAATCTCCTGTAAAGTCTGCTATATCTTGAACATCTGGGATTTGATAATTATGAGCCAAGATAACTACGTCTTTTTCTTTTTTCAGACGAAGAATTTCATTTTTGAGGCTGGATTCTTGAACTAACATTTGCAAACACTATTGCATGCAGTATTGATTTAAAGAATAAGATCAGGTCAGGATTATTCTTAAAAACAGGCAATTATGGCAATTCTTGCCACATTACGTGCCAATTGATATGCCGTCAGAACAGTATTTTCGTAGAGTTTCAATTGCAGACAAAATTGCAAGCTTGCTAGTCTTTGGATTAGTCTCATCGGGAACATTCTCTATTGTCAAAGTCATCTTGCCAAACTTTCCTTGCGCAATTATGTTGTGGGTGTTTTTTGTGGTGTTTGGATCTGCAACAATTTTCACTAAAGTCTTTTCACTTCCTATTCCAGCTAGACTAAGCAATGCTGCAACATTGATGTTTGCAGGAAAAAGTGAAACTGCGTCTTTTGCTTTTCCTTCAAAGATAATTGTAGGTTTGTCTATTTTGTCCAAATCAATATTTGATGTCTCAAAGAATTTTGCACCTTTAAGTGATCTTGGATGTTTGGTTGTAGTTAATGTCACAGAGTCTAATTGATTGTGAACAGATTTGATTGCATCTAATCCTGCAATTGCACCTGATGGTAGATAGATTGTTTTATGAAAATGCTCACATGCTTCAGATAAAATATCATAAATTGATTCGTCAAGTAAAGCGCCAACACTCATGATCATCAAATCTCTTTTGTTTTGTAAAACACTATGTGCTACATTTCTAACTGCCTCTTGTGATGCAGCCTCAACTATAATATCTACAGGATAAGATGATAACAGATGCGGATTGTCTACAATCTCAGGTTTGTTTTTTAATTTTTGCACCAGTGTATCAGATGCTTCTTTAGAGAAATCATATACATGAGTCAAGACACCAGGTATCTTTCCTGAATCAATTGCAAGCGCAATTTGAGTCCCAATAGCACCGCAACCCAAGAGTCCTATTTTTTTCAATCAATCACACTAGAAACAATCACTTAATTAATTCTAGTCCAAAGTGGACCAAAATACGATTTTCCAGCATAGATTATTCCAATAAAAGAGATTGCCAGGACTGTAATTGAAAATACTCCAAATTCAGGAACAACTTGTGTTCTAATAATTTCAATGTGTTTTGTATCTTTTGGGATAATCATTCCAAGTGCATACTGGTCAGGAAATTTAGTAAGTTCGTATTTTGTATCTACGCCGTCAACTAAAAGTTGGTATTTTGCGCCTTCTGCTGAAATTATCTCAAGAGACAATCGTAATCAGAAGACACTGTTTGACGGAACACTTTCCATAATGACTTCGAAGGATTTTCTTTCTGTGTTGATATTCATAGCTGCCAGTTTTGGTAGTTTGTCTATTTTTTTGACGTCAACTTCAAGGCTTTCATGATACCCAGAATAAATGTCGTATGTTTTGCCATCGATTTTTAGTTGGTATTTTTCAGCCGAGAGTTCTCCAATGTCCAGATATTGCGCAAATGCATTCCTATCATCAAAGATATGACTGCCAAATGCAATACAGGTTGGAATTAATGCCAAAGTAATAATTGCAAATACCAAAAGTGCCTTCAAGTTATTCCAAGATTATTTGTATAGAATATAATTAATGGTTAGATTATCACAGTCGATATTTTAGTATGATTTATCACCAATCTATTTAAGATAAAAAATTAGAGTAAAACTATGAATTTCAATAACAGAATGTTATTTGGAATTGCCTTATTTCTGGTTTTGTCTATGGCTATATTTTTGGCAAATCCCGCGAATGCTGAATCCCCAAGAAAGCAGATCAAAAGAGGAATTGCGATAGAAAATATCACTTGTAAAACAGGTCTTAGTTTGGTGATACGAGTTAATGGATTTGCAGCATGTGTTAAACCTACAACTGCAGATAAATTAGAAAAGATGAAACTAGTAACAAAAATTACAAAATTAGAAAAATACATTCCTACAAAAGATTCAGAAGTGATTCAAATGGTTCCAGCATCGACTGGAAGTGTAGTCAATTTCTACATTACAGATGATGACTTGAATATAGCACATGATGGAATAGAGACAGTATCAACTCAGGGATTGTTAGAATGTTCAATTGATGGAGTTTCAATTGAGTGTCCTCAAAGTATGATTGAGACAGGACCAGATACTGGTAAATTTTATGTGAAATTAGAATTGCCAGACACAATTAATGACAGGCCGTTGCAACAAGACGATATTGTTTTGATTAGATATTTGGATGCATCTAATTATTCAGGGGACAAACAAACTGTTCCAATGTCAGTACCGCTGACAAAATCATTTGCCAAAGTGCAGACTTTTGGTGGAGGCTCTAGAATAGGACATGAATTCACTGTTAGGATTTACGAACCAGATGCAAACAGGGATTCCAAAAACGAAGACAAGATACCCCTGAGTCAATTAGAGTACAAAGGAGAGGGTGGAATCAGAACAACGCTTGAAAATCCTGTCTTTGATGCAAATTCTGGATATCTGATTGAGACAGGACCAAACACAGACATTTTTGAAGTAAAGATAGAGATTCCTCGGGAGATAGACGGTAAACTAGTAGACATTGGGGACTGGTATGAAATTAGATACATCGATAGATCAACACCCTCTGGTACAGATGAGAAGATAATTTTGAAAGGGAAAATTGGTTAGAATTTAGCACAGGTAAAAGAGCAATACTAGTGATATTATCTAACAAGACTGGAAAGAATTGCCGTAATTTTTAAAAAAGTTGGATTGTTTACTTGTCCAATATTCATTTTAACAAGTTTTTTCTCTACACTGAAAATTTTATCTACCCTTACTCTACTCTCAACAATCAGATTTCCTTTTTCGAGATTTTTGTTAGTAATTAACATGTCATAATTTGTCTGCTCAAGATTTGATGTTAATGGTACAACTAGTATATCTTTTGATTTTATGTTGTATTTGTCATTTGATAGAACGAGTGCAGGTCTTACTTTAGATTGTTTTATATTGGAGAAAGGAAAGTTTAGCAGAACAATATCTCTTTGGTAAATCATTTTAGATATTGGTTCCAGATTTCATCTTCTTTGGTTAGCCACAATTTCTTTAGAGAAGATTCAGAATATGTTATAATATCACCAAAATCATCATCTAATTGTTTTTCAAAATTTACAGCCTTTTGAATCAAAATCTTTTTGTCTTTTGTGGCAAGCACTAGTCGGTCTCCTTTTCGTATACCTAATAATGCCTGAACCTCTCTTGGAATTGCTATTTGACCTTTTTCAGATACCCTTACAGTTGTTAGTATAGTCTTCATACATAAAGTAAGAAATTTCTTACTTATAAAGATCCTTTTGATGAACTCATTCTAAAACTCATAAAATGACTAAAATTTAGATGTACGAGTGATTGTTAATTCATCTGTTTTAATCTAAACTCATAATTCTAGAGTGAAAATCAGGTTTAGACTCAAATGGTATGAACAGTGTGCATACTGTTCATGTTTCTTAATACCGCTTAATTTAACGTGGAACATGAAAGTTAAAACATTGATAACTACTAGTCAGATTATTACTCTAGACAAGTTTCATAACGATACAAGCAGAGAAAAAACATGAATGACGATCCAGTAAAAAGTTTAATCGAGGAATTGGGAGCTCACCTCTCAGAAAAAGAGCACTCTGATGTAATACTAAACAATGGGACTGGGAAGCAGTTTCTCATTGCACCTTCTGAATTCCAGGAGATAAAATCAATTAGTTCGTATAGAAAGATTGCGTTTGTTGATGGTGGAGACGGACCGTTAGAAGAGACGCCGAATTTTTTAATAACAATTAATCGGGTCTACTTTTCGTTATTCCAAGGAAAAAAGAGAATCAAGCCAAAAGCAAATCCTCGTGTACAATTTTTCTCGTACGTTCTATCAAAGATTTACACTGAGGATGGAAAAAAGACAGTAAGTGACGATACAAGATGATTCCCCCACAATCCAGAAGACAAAAAGTATCTTCCATCTGAGAGTGATTTAACATCAAAGACTGAAAGCACATCAATTTTACAGGGTGCAAGATTAAATTCACTTGGAAGAAGATTTGCAGAATGGCAATTAGCAATTCATGTAGTTGAAAATGAACTAGAAAAAGGGGACATGATTGTCATGGACGGTTCTTTGCAAACAGGTTTTAAAAATGAAATGAAATATTCTGCCAGGTTATACGAATTGGCACAAAGAAAAGGAGTCATTGTTTGCGGTTTGGCAAAGACTAGCAGACTAATTACAGAGTCAGGGGACCCGTTACTTGCAAGAATATCAGAGATTGCAGAGGATGTATCATTTGGCAAATGGTATGTCAAAGTTGCCGAAGAGGTATCTGCTGATGACAGAGGTTTTATGATGGTAGTAAAGTTTCACCCAAAATCAAGATTTGTCTTTAGATTTGAGATACTTCGAGAGCAATTTAATAAAATGAGCCCAGAGGAACTCAACTCAGTACTTGAGAGTCTGGCTGAAAATTCCCAGGATGTTGCCATGATTGGGTATCCATATGGGGCAATTGATGCAGACAGATTTGCCCAGGTAAGAATGGATGAATTAAACATGTACAAAGGATTCATACTTGCAGAGCAGCTAAGACGACCAGAGTGGAAAAAATTGCAAAAATACGGTGCAAGTTTGGGAGCACATGACGTGCTAAATGGAGTGACCAGTTAATGGATGAGATTTCAGTTGTGGGTCAGGTAGTTGGTGGAAAATTCGGAGATATTATAATTAGACAAAAAGCTGGAAGTAATTTAGAGATTGGAGATTTGATGGTCTCTGAAGAAAATGGCTCATATTTGATCTTGCAAGTATTTGCATTAGAGTATGGCTCTCAAATCCAAGACAAGATGCAGCAGATGATGTCAGGAGTTAATTTGGAGCAGGGAATAGTGGATGCACAGTTTTACGAGCCAGAGTTTGTAAATTATGTTTTGGCTCGAATAAAACCTTTGGCACGAGTGTACAAAGAAAAAGGCGAAGTCAAAATTCCAAAGTCATTGCCGTCATTTTTTAACAAATTAAGATTAATCACCAAAGATGATTTGAAATTTTTGCACAAAGAAAAAGATTCAATCTTTGTAGGATACATCAGAAGTGGAAGTAAAGTAATAATGGAAGCTGAAGTGTGGCTTCCTTCAGAAGATGTGTTTTCACACCATGTGTTGATTCCTGCAACTACGGGTAGAGGAAAGTCAAATTTGGTAAAGACTATTTTGTGGCATGTCTTGGATTCAAACAAAGTTGGCGCATTGGTGTTAGATGCACATGACGAATATTTTGGACGACAGGGAGTAGGACTAAAAGACCACCCAAAAGCCAGAGAGAATTTGGTTTACTATACACCGTCAAATCCACCTGCAGGGGCAAACAGACTCACAATTAATTTGCAGTCAATAAAGCCGGAGCACTTTGAGGGAATTGTAGATTTTTCAGATGCCCAGTTTCAGGCAATTCGAAGTTACTATTGGAAGCAGCGAGACACCTGGCTTACCACACTAATGCTCACATCACCTGAAGCTGCAGAAGACAGAATTGCAGCAGCCACTATGGGGGTAATTCAGCGTAAATTACGCCTGATTTTGGGTCTTGTTAAAGACGAGGAAGGTCATTTAGTATCAAAGCACGAGGTCTTTGATTCGGCAACCAAGGGATTTACCACAGTAGATGAC
>JBOGRE010000376.1:0-2191 GCA_050749345.1 Nitrosarchaeum sp.
GTTCTATTCTTAGAATACAAAGTTATGGACATAGAACATGAAAGAGATGCATTCTTTGTAGCAAAGTATTTAGTAGAATCACCAAATGTATTAAACAATTATTATCCAGAAAGTCGATATCTTGAGAGTGCAGAGATTTTTGAGAATTGGGATAAAGTAAAACCATATTTTTTTGAGGAGAGGGAAAAAGGAATATCAGTAAGAGCAAGCATTCCACATAAATTTACAGCCATCCCAACTGATGGATATGTCAGCATAGAAGATTTTATTCAGAAAAATAAAGAGAGGGGACTAACAGTATTAGTAACAGATAATAAAAAAAATCGAGCAGAATTCATACTAGAAGTATTCAATAATGAAGAAAAATTTCCTTATCTGATAAAGGAGTTAGATACATCCAATCTTGGATATTCCTACCATGTGAAAATTTTTAGAATTGATTATAAAAAATTCTTAGAGCAAGTAAGTAAGTAGATTATGAAAAATATTGAAGTAATGAACTTTAAAAGTTTGGTTTTTAATGAAGTCTGTAATCGAAATGATAGGAATTAAGAAAATTTGAACAAAAAAGATGTTTTTATTGGTTTAGGAGAAATTGGATACCCGTTATTTACAATACTTTCTAAACAATATCTTGTTGTAGGATATGATCTCAATCCAAAAATAAGAAATGATAAAAAATTGAAAAAACATGAAAGTGTTCCTACCGAATTACTTCATATATGTATTCCATTTACTGAAAATTTTGAGAATTCTGTGATTAATTATGTAAATAAGTATCAACCAAAAGGAATTGTTATCCATAGTACCATTAGTCCGTTCACAACTGAAAAAATTCAGAAGAAATTGCCAATTCCAGTAATTTACAGTGCAACACGTGGTATACATAAGAGAATGACTAAAGATCTCCAAAGATACTCTAAATTTTACTCAGTCTATGATTGGGCACCACAATCTATGTGGGCAAGTAAAAATTTTGTAGCCAAAATGAAAAAAGCTAAAATCAAAACTAAAAAAATGTCATCGCCACTAGTTCTAGAATTAGCAAAAATAGTAGTTGACACATCATATTATGGTTGGCTAATTAATTATGCGCAGCTGAGCAACATGATTGCAAAAAAACATGGGGTAGACTATAACGAAATGTGGACATTTGCAGATGAAATTCACGAGTTATTGGGTAACAGACCTAAGATGTTTCCCGGATTCATAGGAGGACATTGTGTAGTTCCAAACCTAGAGTTGATAAATGACAAAACCCTAAATCTGATTAAAGAGATAAATGAAGATTATTCAAAGATACTTGAACAAAAAAAGAATAAGAAAGACAAAAACTAATTGGATTTATTTTATGAATAAAAAAAATCAGAGTAGCATTCATCTATAAAAAATCCAATCCAGATCTTAATAAAATAAAAAAACAATAAATAACATTAAGAAAAATATTTTTGATTTATCTTTAAATTTTATATAATTATTCAATACAATCGGCATAAATTAGTGGATAATAAATAAGCCTTTTTACAATTAATTTTGTGTTAGAAAAAATTGGTATTGGGATAGACATAGTAGAAATAAAACGATTTGAAGATAAACCATTTGAGAATAATATGAGTTTTTATAAAAAAAACTTTCATGAATCAGAAATAAAATATTGTCTTGATCATAAAAATTCAGCACAATACTTTGCTGCAAAATTTGCAATAAAAGAAGCGGTAATTAAATCACTGAATAAGCAAGTTGAATTTCTAAATATTTTGATTGATTATTCAAATTCTAAACCAATTGTTACTTTACTTGATAATTCATCCTATACATTCTTAGTATCTGTAAGTCATGAGAAATCATATGCTATTGCAATCGTACTATCAGAAAAAACCTAAAGGTAGTAATTTAACAAAATTATATTTGTAATCTTTAAAAAATTCTTGAATTAGGGCATAATATTAAAAAGAGAAAAGCCTTAAACATTCAAGATTTTCTTTAAATTTTTATGAATAAAAAAATCAGAGTAGCATTCATCTATAAAAAATCAGTTCCATTTCTGTCTCCAAAAAATTATGATACTACGTATTACCATTTTTTTATGGATGCATTAAAGAGGAATCAAAGAATTCAAGTTACATATTTTCCTGGAGAAGAAAAATTTGATGTAAGAGTCCTAAAAGGAAAATATGATATTATTTTATTA
>JBOGRE010000377.1:0-2807 GCA_050749345.1 Nitrosarchaeum sp.
GTCAGGACGTTATCCACAAAAAACAGTTAAAGAATTCATCAAGGTGCTAGACAACTTGGAATCAAATGCAGAATACAAAGGAATGGATTTGGATAGATTAAAAATTATAAATGCCACAGTACACAAAGGAGTTCTTGTAAAAAGATTCACCCCAAGAGCAATGGGAAGAGCTACTCCAAAAGTTAATGTATTGACACATGTAGAATTGGTGGCACGGGAATTATAACATGTCAGCAGTAAAAAACGTAATCAAAGATAACTACAACATGATGCTTCTCAAAGATTATCTTAGAATTGCAATTAAAGATGCAGGATTTTCACATGCAGAGATTTCAAAAACACCTATGGGAACTAGGGTTGCACTTCATGTAACACGACCTGGCATAGTCATTGGAAGAAAAGGTTCTGGAATTAGAGAATTAACAGAGAAACTTGCAACTGATTTTAAATTAAAGAATCCACAGATATCAGTAGTAGAAATTGAGAAACCAGAACTCTCACCAAGTGTAATGTGTAATAGAATGGCATCTCATTTGGAACGTGGTACAGCATTTAGAAGAGCTACAATGTGGACATTAAAACAGATCATGGAAAATGGTGCAATGGGGGTTCAAATAACAATTTCAGGAAAATTACGAGGAGATCGTTCTGCATTTGAAAAACACACAGCAGGAATTCTACCAAGAGCTGGCCACCATGCAGAAGTAATTGTGGATGAGGACATTGCACATGTAAAGACTGCAATGGGATTAATTGGAATCAGAATAAGAATTGCAAGAAATGAGAAGTTTATTCCAGAATTTGAATTTAAAACTCAAAAACCAAAGAAAGCAAAGCAAATCAAAGATACGGGCACTGGAAAGATGAGAGACGAAACAGAAGTAGAGCGTAAAGCAAGAACAGAGTCTGAACAAATTGCAATAGAAGAAGAAAAAATGAAAGAACTTGAAACACTAGAAGAAGAGGAGGCTAAATTACTGTAATGACCCGATTAAGCATGAAAACAATAAGAGAGCTAAATGAAAAAGATCTTAAAAGTAAAATTCAAGAAACACGTAGTGAACTTGCAAAATTAAGGGTAGATGGTTCAAAAGGCACATTGAGAAAAGAAAGTGGAAAACTAAAACCTCTCAGACATGATATTGCAAGAATGATGACCAGATTAAACGAGACGAAAACAAAATGATTACCGCAGAAAACATCACATCACATGAATTAATTGGATTACGCACAGAGATTGTAGAGTCTACTAATTCACAAATCATAGGATTAAATGGAACAATAACAGACGAAACAAAATCAATGATTATCATCAATACCGCAAATGGAACTAAAATGATTGCAAAATCAAATAATAGTTGGAAATTCTCAGTGAATAACAAAGATATTATTTTAAACGGTTCAAAAATTGCAAAAAGACCATTTGATAGATTGGGAGGAAGAGTATGACGCTAAACATTGGATTAAAAGTAAAAGCACCAAGTAGAGAATGTACAGATGCACATTGTCCATTTCATGGTAAATTATCAATAAGAGGAAAGTTGTTTGATGGTAAAGTTACAAGCAATAAAGCAAAACAAACAATTACACTACAAAAAGAGTCACCAATTTACTACATAAAATTCAAAAGATATGCAAGAAGTAAAAATACAATTCATGCACATTTGCCTGAATGCATGGATGTTGAAACAGGTGATCATGTATTGACTGCAGAATGCAGACCAATATCAAAATCAGTATCCTATGTTGTGGTGGAGGTTAAAGCATAATGGCAAAACAAGCAGGAAAAGGAGTGGCAGAATTCCGTCCTTATGTTACAAGAGCAATTCCTATTGGGGCACAAGTAGTATGTGCAGATAACACAGGTGCAAAGATTTTAGAAATAGTAATGGTACAAAGACACAAAACTAGACATGCACAATTGGCAGCTGCTGCAGTTGGAGATTTTTGTAATGTTGTTGTGAAAAAAGGTCCTGCTGAATTAAGAAAACAGGTGTATGGTGCAGTAATAATTAGACAAAAATATGCAGTTCGCAGATTAAACGGTGTAAGAGTGTGCTTTGAAGACAATGCAGCAATTTTGATAACTCCTGAAGGAGAAGTCAAAGGAACTGACATCAAAGGACCAGTAGCAGCAGAAGCTTCAGAAAAATGGCCAAGAGTAGCTAACTTGGCATCAATGGTGGTATAAAATGAAACCAACAAAAATGCGAAATAGCCAGATTTACAATGCAACATTCCATACAAGAAGTAAACAATTAGGCAGTCAATTATCAGAAGATCTGCGTAAAAAATACGGTAAGAAAAGCGTACGAGTTGTAGAAGGAGACAGCATAAAAATTGTGAGAGGTGAATTCAAAGGTGTGGATGGTAAAATATCAAAAATAATAACAGAGAAAGGCAGTGTTGCAGTAGAAGGGGTAAAAAAAGAGAAGACAAAGGGAGAGAAATTTGATGTATATATTCACACTTCAAATCTTCTAGTTACAGGATTAAACACAGAAGATAAATGGAGAATTGAAAGATTGGAAGGAAAAAAACCAAGTCAAAAACCAAAAACAGTTGTAGAAAAAACATCAAGTGAAAAACCAAAAGCAGTTGTAGAAAAAACGCCAAAAAAAGAAATTACACCTAAAGATAAAGTAACAAAGACTCAAAAAAAGGAAGTTGAAAAATAATGGTAAGCATCTCTGGAAGTAAAAAACTCAAAAGACAAATGGCCCCACAATTTTGGGAAATTGGAAGAAAAGATAATAGATTTGTAATTACAGTCAGACCAGGGCCACACAAAAAAGAGTATTCGGTAC
>JBOGRE010000378.1:0-2863 GCA_050749345.1 Nitrosarchaeum sp.
GCTAGTAAGAGAGCAGTTTTGTCAATTGGAACCATTGATCCACCTACTACTTGTTCTGGTGCTTCTCTTTGAATAAGAACATCATCAAAAGAGCCTCTAGAGTTACCTCCAAATAATGCTGGAATGAACATTCCCAATTCTAAATCGTGAGTCCCCGCAGTTAGATGAATTGATGATTGCTCGAAAAATATATGAGTTGGAAATCGTGGTTCTCTAGAAATGTCTGGACCTGCTTGTTCAAAGATTAGAATTCCATCTACGTACACTTTTGATGCAATATGACATGGATCTGTGCCACCTTGACAATCTTTGACTGCTAATACTGCACTAATATCATAATCATCTTCTGTTACTACATTGAAGTCTTTTTGATATCTTACCTCAGCAGAACCTGGGAATCCTTGTTGTGTAAAATCGAAAATTTCAACAAATCCCCAATTAGGAGGGGAAGTAGGAGACTCGAATGGAGTATCAATAAGTTGCGTTGTTTGCTGCATACTACAAGTTTGTCCTGCTGGTTCACTCTTGATACAAAGTGACTCACTCCATCCAACTAAAACCCCATCAAAATCCTCATCAAATACGGTTTCAGTTACAGCAAACACGTTTTGAGAACCTACTAAAACTGAGAATGATATTACAAATAATACTGCAAAGATTACTTTATTCAACCAAATAATTTCGTAATCGTTAGTTAAACCAATTATGAACTATGTAGTCCAGTTTTTACTAGGAATTAAGAATTTTCTGGTTTTTCTTCTGGGTCCTTTAGGTTTTCTTTGTCGTATTGATGTTTCATTGCTTCTGGATGGTTCTTTTTTCCAATGTTTAAGAGAGCTCTGACTCCCAGAACTCTGTCTATTATCTCAACTTTTTTAGCTGTAAGAAAGCCAATAGAGTTTGCGTACTTTATTATTCTGTCATCGTCATCACATTTTTTCATTCTTGTTTCAAGATATCTGATTATTCTGTTGATTCTTCTTCCATCTGTGTATAAATCAGCCCAATTTTGCATTCATTTGACACCTATTTTACTCGTACTCCATACCTGATAGGGCATGCCCGTTCTTGATTGAAACTAATTCCAGGAATTCATCAATAAGTACAAAGAGCTTTTCAGGATCTTTTTCCTTACAAAGTTTTTTGTACACTAAATCTTCCTTCTTCATTTCAGTTTTCTCCACGCTTGACAAATTGCTTCCACTCTTAGCATCTCTGGATATTCTCTTTGTAGTTGGTCAGCAAGTTGTGATATGGATAATATAGTGAGAATATTCAAAATAATTTCTCCGTTTTTCCAAAGTGCATGGGGTCTTCGGTTGTGATTTCCTTATCAGTTCGGGTAAAATCAATACCAATTTTTACCATTCTTTCGATATCTTCCAATGAATGATCCTTTTTGTATTTTTTATCAAATCTTATTTTCCAGGTTTCTAATGTTTTTTTAGAATAAACTATTTCTTGTTTGACTGGTTCTGAATCATCAATATCATTAATTGAAAAATCTAGTGGAATGTTAATCATTTTTAATCTCCTCTCTCTCAGATATCAGATGATTTCTGTTAAATCCGATTGCTGAAAATATTCTTTTTTTGTAGGCAAATTGTTCTGGAAACAAATCTATAACATACTTTCTTACCCTGTCCAGTGTAACCTCTGACCAATTTGTAATTTTTAAAATTTCGCCTGTGCTAACATCCAGACGTTCAGAGATAATCTCCATTAGAATATCTGCCTTTTGTTGTGGGGTTGTTACGTTTCTTTTCTGTCTGGACTTCATTTTCTCCCAAACTATTGGTTCTATCTTATCGGTTTGAAGTCTGTAACTTGGCTTGCTTCTTTGAGGAAGAAAAGACATCAAACTTCTTTCTCCAAAAGTTTTGAAATCACTTCGTTGAATGAATCTCCTGTTTTTCCTAAAGACCTCAGTTTTTCGTAGGTGTATTCGTTTACAAGAATGTGCTTGTACTTTTTCAACTTGTTACTATTGTTAACATCTTTACCTAAGAGAACTATTCTTTTCAAATCCATTTCGGAATCATCCCCGAAAGGTTCCTAATGAATCCACTGGATCAAACTGTTCACAAATAAGTGAGATGAATTCATCCTGTAAAAAGTCAACTATTTAGTGTAGGTTCCTAATTGTTCGGTCGATCGACTTAGCAATTAGTTCTACCTAACACACTATGTATAATTTATGAAAAAAACTTATGATATTAAAATTACTACGAAGTATAGGAATCAAACAACAAAAATTATCTCTCATACATAACTAACTAACTAACTAACTAATCTAATGATAATGATATAATGAATAATAAAATAAGAATGATTGAGAGAGATAAATTATTGTCAAGGTGTAGTCTTCAGGATTGTCTAGTTCCTTGATCTGTTCATAGATGTCTGCATGATACCAAAACTTACACCTGATATTTGTTCTTGATTTTGTTTAGATGAATTGTATTTAGCTAGTATATTTTTCCACTTTCTAATTTAGATAGTCTTTCTCTTATGATAGGATCTTTTTCCACGATTTCCATTATACGCATTGTTCGCCTAAAGTCCTCAGATGAGGCTAATTTGTCGTATTCTAGGACTAGTTGGCTCATATCATGAAGCTTTTCTTTGACCTTTACAGCATCTGAATTTACTTCTTCCAAATATTTTATTTTAGCTGTCTGAATTTCCGTTTGATCAATAAGTAAATCTGGAATTATTACCTTAAAACTACGAAATAGCTCTTCAGTTGTTGGTTGGAAATATGCATTATCCAAATAAGATTGATGTCCTAAGAGTCGTTCACTTATTGAGAAACTAATCTTTGGATTATTTTTTACTATAGTGGCAAAGTATCGTCTAAAGC
>JBOGRE010000379.1:0-1738 GCA_050749345.1 Nitrosarchaeum sp.
TCCATCTGGAAGAGAAATTGCAGGTGTCTGGGAAGGTATGCTTGTCTCAGACTCTGCAGTTACACCAAGAACTCAAGTCTTTCGTTTTGATTATGAGGATGGCGAGGTCAATATGAGATACTCATTTGGAAATATGCTTACTGGAATAGCAGATACGCATGTAACCAATAAGATATTCAGATTTGATGATCCTACGCCATTCCATGATGAAATTAGAATGGTTACACCCGACCTAATCGTAGGACGATGGATTACAGATTGGTCTTCAGAAGATGTAACAAAACCATTCATTGAAGATTTCAAACGAATACTTCCAATTCCAATAGCAAAAGATGTGGGTGGATTGCTTGATGTAATGGCAAACACACTACACCTGCGTGGTTTTCCTCTACCAAAGGAAGTTGGTGTTAGTTTCTTAAATGTTGAAAAAGATGAAAAAAAAGGAACAACAAGAATTGGTCTGTCATATTTGCTAAAAAGAATCACATAGTGATCGGATGGAAAAATCCACTATATGGTTTTCACATAAAGAAAAAGTGTTTGAGGAATTCAAAGGCATTCCAAAAATTTTTTCTAGAAGAAGGTTTTCTTGGCGCGAAGAATTTCAAGTCTGGGATTGGAATAACTGTACTGTGTCTGCAGTCAAAATTACTGACAACAAATTAAGAGTGATAATTCGAAGTGAAAAGACATCTTATAGTAAATTCAGACAACGCGATGTTAATTTGAAGTATATGCTTGGATTTGATCTTGAAAATGAAATATCCCCACCAAAAACTGAAGAGTATAATCAACCTCCAGAGCATAATTCAAAAAAGAAGATGTACGGATTACCTAAACCAAGATGGGTGTTGAAGCTTGATGATAGTCATTTGATATGGCAATGGGTAGAAAATGATCCACTTGAAAATAGTAGCATTTACCAAATTTATTTAATGTTAAAAAAAGTGAGATCAGAAACCTTCGCTGAAAGCAATATCTTTAATGTAGTTGCACCAAATGATAACCGAATAATACCAGTAGTATACCAACCAGCAGTAGACGCTTGGAAGAATTTTTTGCGCGAAGTTCATTGTTACAAAATTAATGAAGGAGAATATGAGATCACTCTCATTTTTAATGACGAAGAACTAAAAGAACATGCTATTTTTAATAAAATTTACAGATGGATAAGACTCCGACTTTACAGAAGGTTACGTGATGTAGAAACGTTCAGAATATTACTAAAAGAAAACATTCCAGAAGATTTCACATTTGAAGGAATTTACAGCGGGAAATACACCATAGAAAATGATAGCATACATGGAGATAAGAGGACATTTTCTGACAATATTCAAAATCATAAAATAAAATACTATTTTGTCGATAAGAAACACCCAATAGTTTTCATAAACACCTCAAACCATGCAATGGCAGAAAGCGATAACAATCACAACCTTTGGAAGTGGGAATACATAGCATGGGGTGAAGATAGTCCAGTATCTTATGGCCAAAAATCAAGGGAGCAGATTAATGATTCATTTAAAAACAAGCAATAGCAAAATGTAAAATTTTTGTACAGCTGGATTGTCCAAAAATCCTTACCAATCAGATTTCAGATATTACATATTGAAAAACTTCCATTTCAAGTTCAAAAATGAATTATAAAAGAAAAGAGATTATCATCACTATAAGATAGTGCCACCACTACCACCAAGAATTTTTGCCATTTAGTATATTTCACCGCCTTGTGTCATAG
>JBOGRE010000380.1:0-1786 GCA_050749345.1 Nitrosarchaeum sp.
GTGTAACAAACCACGTAGCAATTATTCCAAAAAATATGCTTACAATACCAAGTACTATTGAGACACTTTCATCCATCAGTTAATGTTAAAATTACTTTATCTTAAAGTTGCTTTATCTTAACGAGTCTTTCATAAGTTCATGAACTTTCGGAATCAAAATTTCTCCATATATAATGGACAAGATCAAATCAGTCTAAAAAAATCACCGAGTAATATTATACAGATGGTTTTAAACACAACAAAATCAAAATCAACAAAATCAAAAAAGAAAGATATGGTTAACACTGAACTAAATGAATTACCAGATTTCTCAAAAATAACCTTGCCAGATCGAACTATAATTGATCTATCCAAAATAGATTTGCCCCGCCTTGAGCCAATTGACTTTGCAAAAATACGTGTACCAAGATTTGACCAAACTTCAATACCAATGTGTAAAAAATGTGGTAAATCTCTGGAACCTAACAAATTCCAAGATAATATGTGTGATGAATGCCATAAAAATTCTGAATCCGAAAATTGAATATGCTTAAATTCATACAAAATTTAGAAAAACAACATTATTACATTCATACTTCGATAAATTACTAAGAAACATCTGATAAACTTCAGTAAATATGCATTTTGGAAAAACTGCTAGAAAAACATGAAATGACTTAACTAAAAGTATTATATCTAAACTTTATAGATGGAATCATCTCAGAACAATGAATTTGCAGATTTGCCACAAGCATTAGTTGAAGAAATGCTGAATAGTTCTAATCAGTTTGCAAAACAAACCGCCAAAATTCTCACTAAAATTAACACAGCCAAAGAAAATTTGCATGACATTCTTGAACAAAAGAAAATGATTAATCATGAATCTACAATTTTGAAAGGCAATCAGGCTCCTACTACGGTAGGAATCGATGGTTCTTATTGTGTCGATAGACTTCTAGCCTCTAATTATGTCGCTATGGGTGCAGTAGCAGTAGAAGGATTGACTCCACCTAAACTTGAAGAACCAATTTGGCCTAGACCAAGACATTTTGTCAAAATACTGCCACTTCCACACGATGACTCAAGTATTGTCTGGGCTCAGGCAATCATGTTTAGTATGGAAATCCAACTTGCTGGTCTGTCGCCACACGATGTTGTTTTGTTGGATGGTTCGATTAGTACACATATCATCAGTTTCAATAAAGCTTTGAACTATGACAGTCCAAAGGAACTAGTCAGTTATTTTATGGATGGAGACAAGTCTGCGAATGAAGGTCAAGAAGCTAAGTTTGGACCATTGAAAAAAACTCTAGAATCATACAAACAGATTATTTCCGCTGAAAGAACTGATAAAATTGCTGTGTGTCTCCCAAAGTATAGCAAAAGAAATGAAATATGCGAAGAAGCAGGTTTAAAAGATTATGATGATAAGGGTATGCTTACATTAGTTTTGAAACCAGGTGAATTTACAAAGCCGATAAACGTAGTGATAGGTAAAGAAACTGGAAAACACCTTCATTCAAAAATTCATGACCTAGAACCTAAGCTTGCTAACGATATAGAAGAACTAATGGACAAAACTTGTGTATTCTATTACAAACCTTATGCACATTTTCCAGCGTTGCGAATAGAAATGGGAAGAACGATTGCAGAAAACAAATCCCGACTTGCCATACTGTTAGAAGCTATCAAGAGACAATCAGGCGCACCAGGAATGTTCGAACCATTCCCCATATTTATGGCCGACAAAATGGTCAAACATCTTTCTACTGCTCTACCAGCAATCAAGAGGCAATCTGTAATGGAG
>JBOGRE010000381.1:0-23417 GCA_050749345.1 Nitrosarchaeum sp.
TGGTTAAAGCATGCAGAAGATTATGTAGAAATGATGATATCTAGGTTTAAGATTAATCAAAAAAGTTACGTTGTCGAAATAGCCAGTAATGATGGCTACCTGTTGAAGTTTTTTAAGAAAAAGAACATACCGGTGTTAGGAATAGAACCTGCGGCCAACGTAGCAAAAGTTGCTAATAATAAGGGAGTTCCAACAATTACAAAATTTTTTGGTGAAAATACTGCCAAAGAATTATCACAATCAGGAAAACAAGCGGATCTTTTAATTGGAAATAATGTCTTAGCTCATGTTCCTAATTTGAATGACTTTGTTTCTGGTCTAAGGACTTTGTTAAAGCCTGGAGGCATAATTACGTTAGAGTTTCCACATTTACTACAGCTAATTAAACATAATCAGTTTGATACTATTTATCATGAACATTTTTCTTATTTTTCATTAATTGTTGTGCAAAAGATCTTCTCATTCCACAAATTGACAGTTTTTGATGTAGAGGAATTACCAACTCATGGTGGCTCATTACGAGTTTTTATCAAGCATGAAGATGAAAAACCGCAGATCAGTAATAATGTTCACAAACTGATAGAAAAAGAGAAAAAGTTTGGCCTAGACAACATAGTAACATATACAAGCTTTCAAAAAAAGATTGAAGAGATAAAAAAGAACATAAGGATATTTTTCGTTTCTGCCAAAAAAGAAAACAAAACAATGATTGGGTTTGGGGCTCCTGCGAAAGGAAATACTTTGCTTAATTTTTGCAAAATAGGAATAGAGTATTTTGATTATGTTGTAGATAACAATCCTCATAAACAAGGCTTGTATCTTCCAGGCATACATATCCCAATAACAGATCCTCAAAAAATTCATGAAACAAAACCTGACTACGTAGTTATTTTACCGTGGAATTTAAAAGACGAGACTATAGATCAGATTAGTTTTATTCGAGAGTGGGGAGGGAAATACTTAACATTAATTCCGGAGGTCAAAATTTCATCATGATATTTTCTGAAACAAAACTAAAGGGATCTTTTATCATAGAAATTGAAAAATTGGAAGATGAAAGAGGTTTTTTTGCGCGTACATGGGCTCAAAAAAAGTTTGAAGAGATGGGTCTAAACTCAAAACTTTCTCAATGCAATATTTCGTTTAACAAAAAAGCTGGCACATTAAGAGGTATGCATTATCAAACAGAGCCCTATCAAGAAGCAAAGCTAGTACACTGTACCAAAGGAAAAATATTTGATGTAATCATAGATCTACGTAAAAATTCTAAAACACTGATGGAATGGTTTGGAGTGGAGCTAAGTTCACAGAATTATAAAATCCTCTATGTTCCAGAGGGGTTTGCTCATGGTTATCAAACACTAGAAAATAACACTAAAGTATTTTATCAAGTTTCACAAGAGCACATGCCAGAGTATGAAAGAGGTAAACTTTGGAATGACCCAATATTCAATATTTCTTGGCCTATAAAATTTCCAATAATGTCAGACAAAGATAAGCAATGGCCAAAAGAACTAAGTTAGTACAATCTGCTTAATGAGTTAAGAAATGAAGATTCTAGTAATCGGTGGAAGTGGCATAATTGGTTCTAAGATTGTTAGAAAACTCGTAGAAAGAAAAAATGATGTTATCTATACCTATTATGAGAATAAGCTTAATGTTGGAATTGGACAGAGACTTGACATTAGAAAAAAAGATGAAACTATAGACTTAATTTCAAAAGTCAACGCCGATTTGGTGATTCATACAGCTGCACTAACAAATGTTGATTTATGTGAGACTGATAAAAAATTAGCTGATTCAATAAATGTAAAAGGAACAGAAAATGTGATAACAGGATGTCAAAAAACTAACAGCAAAATAGTTTACATATCAACATCTTTTGTTTTTAATGGAGAGAAAAACAAATATTTTGAAGGGGATGAACTATCTCCTACAACTTATTATGGTCTGACAAAATTAAAGGGGGAGGAAATAGTAAAAAGTTCAAAATTATCATTTCTAATCTTAAGAACAGATCAACCTTATGATTGGAAAGAAAAATGGCAACACAACAATTCTGTTCTAAGAGTGCTTCAAACGTTGCAAGAAGGAAAAATACTAAATGAAATTATAGATTGGTATAATGTGCCTACCTACATACCGAATTTTGTCAATGCATTAGAAAATTTAATTAATTTTAATTTATTAGGAATTTATCATGTTTGTGGTTCTAACTTTATTAATAGATATGAGTGGGCTCTTGTAACTGCAAAAGTTTTTGGATTAAATAAAAATATGATAAAATCGATTTCCTCTGAGACTTTGGATCTTCCAGTAAAACGGGTAAATGTGAATTTGAGTAACGAGAAGCTTTTTCAAAAAACTGAAATTAAAATGATGGGGATAGAAGAGGGATTAAAATCAATGAAGAATAGTAAACAATTTTAAGGAAAATTACTGAATTAGATTCATTTCTATTTGAGATTTTTTTAAAAGTTCCAAAACTTCTTGTTGATAATTTGGATTCATTAAAATTGCATTTTTAATTTGGTTTTTTGATATGTCAGTATAATTTATTATTGGATGTCCTGTTCCTGGAAGGAAATTATATTGTTTTTGTGGATTTAGATCTATCACAAAATCAATTAATTTTTTGTTAGGATCAATTAGATTAACAAATGTAACACCTTTAGCTCCTGCACCCCAAACAGCCACTTTACCTTTCTTTCTAAGATAGATGACTTTCTCTTTCCATTCAATGATTAATTCGTGTTCTTTCAAAGCAAATTCTTTTGCTAATAATGAAATATTTTTAGGTTTTTTTGTTATTCCAGATATTTTTTTGGGTAAAGTGGCTTCTAACCATAGATATTGTCCATTAAAAACATGTTTCACATTTTCAACCTGAAATCCTGCTGTTTCAAAACAGGTAGTTAACGATTCGGCAGTAAAATATGAACAGTGTTCATAAAAAAAATCCCAAAATACATTATTTCTAAAAATCCATTCAACAGTGGGTGTTTCAAAAAATATCCTCACGCAAGACGAATCTGGAAGAGAATCTTTAATGGAATTGAGAAAAGCAACTGGTTGAGAAATGTGTTCTATTACATGACGACAAATTACTATATTAGCCTTAGGAATAACACAATTACTATCAAAAAATCTTTTTTGAAATTTTAATCTTCCTTCCATATCTACTTCTGGACCAATATAACTAGGATCAAATCCATATCCAATATTGTTCCATTCTTTGTTCTCAACTAATTTACGTAAAAATAATCCCTTTCCACATCCCACTTCTATAATGTTACAATTTTTAATATTTTTATCAAAGACTAATGAATTGACAAGTTCTGTCAAATAAGATTCAAAATATTTAGAAAATGTTTGTGAGTTATCATATTGTTCTCCATATTCCGTTTGAGAGATATCAAAGGATCGGTTAAATACAAAACCACATAGAATACAAACGGTTAATTCAAGATCTCCCCTCTTAGTGTTAATTGCAGATTGTTCATCAGGAAATAAAAGATGTTGATGAATAGGAATATCTTTATGTTGGAGAAAAATTTCAACATTTGCTGAATTACATATAGGACAATGAACAGTTTTATTCATAGTAAATATGAAAAAACTCTATCTAATCAATATAACTCATTAAATTAATAGAAATTATTGTATATTGAAAATGAATTTAGATTGTTTCTATATTTATTAGTAAGAAGTTGCTTGAGTTAAGATGACACTTTTATTATGATTATACAGAATGAAGAAAAATCTCTGAAGGAAGTAAAAGTGAGTATTGGTCTACCCATATACAATAGTGAAAAATTTATTCATAAAAAACTTGATTCATTACTTGAACAGACCTTTCCTGATTTTGAAATAATAATTTCTGATAATGCATCCACTGATTTAACATCCAAAATTTGTGAAGAATATGCTAAAAAAGATAAGAGAATATGTTATTTTCAGCAAAATAAAAACATGGGCGCATGGTGGAATTATAATTTTGTTTTGCAGAAAGCGAAATGTGAATATTTTCTATGGTCAGCAGTTGATGATATTATATTGCCTCAATTTTTAGAAGAAACTATCAAAATACTTGAATCAGATAGAAAAATTGCTTGTTGTACCAGTAAAATAAGATTATTTGGAAAAACCACAGATGACCTTGAAATAAAACCTGATGATTCAATGTTAAAAAAGAAGATAAAAAAAATCAAAAAAGAGTTTGGTTATTTGGATACTTTTTCAGCATCAGGACCATATGAAAAAAGGGTTAAAGAATATATCAAAAATATGGGGCATAATCAGATTCTTTATGGTGTTTTTCGGACAAATCAAATAAGACAATCTTACGTAACAGATTCGTTTCTATGTAATGAAGGATGTATTATTTTAAACATTTTAAAATTTGGAGAATTATTTGTTGTAGATAAAGTTTTGATGAATGTATATGATGGAGGTATGTCAAGAAGAGGAATGCTAGGAGTAACAAAACAAATGCACCATGGTTTAGTCACAACGTTATTTCCAATGTATCCATTTACAAAATGGTGTGGAAAAAATTTAGGATTTGGAATTATCATTAAAAATTTAGGTTTTTTTATTAAAGTAAATTGTATTGGAGAAATTTCATTACTTATTGATCTACTTCGTAGATTGGGGAATATTACTAGAAATGAAAAGCAGATGGAATAAAATCAAACATGGATAGTCGTTTCAGAGATCTGACTTCTCTTGGAATTGCTTCTGTAGTTACCAGTGCGATAGGTGGGGTTTTTTGGTTCTTTATGGCATCGTCACTTGGAACTGAAAAGTATGGTGAGGTCAGTTATTTAATATCCATTGGTGTTATCACATCAACAATTTCTCTAAGCGGTTCGGCAAATACTTTGATTGTCTATTTAGCAAAGGGAGAAAAAATACAATCTACGGTTTTTTTTATAGCAATAATAGCGTCCCTGATTTCCGCAGCAGCATTGTTCTTATTTATTAATATCAATATTGAAATCAGCATTTATGTTATTGGAAGTGTTATTTTCACTTTAGCAATCTCAGATCTGCTTGGTCGAAAGCTTTATGCTGAATATTCCAAATACATGATAACTCAGAAAATTCTTCTAGTTGGATTAGCTCTGAGTATGTATTATACAATTGGTTTTCAAGGTATAATTCTTGGGATTGCTCTTTCTTTTTTTCCATATTCATTTCTGCTTTACAAAGAATTTAGGAAGGCAAAGCTCGATTTTAGCATAATAAAAACAAGATCAGGTTTTATGGTTAACAGCTATGTTCTTGATCTCACTAATGCATTTAATGGTTCTTTGGACAAGATACTCATTGCCCCAATTATGGGCTTTGCGTTACTTGGTAACTATCAATTAGGTGTGCAGTTTATGGCTGTTTTGAGTATCATTCCTGGGATTATCTACAACTATACTTTACCTCACGATTCTAGTGGAAATCCTAATGTTTTTTTGAAGAAATTGACTATAATAGGCTCAGTTGTCCTTGCTGTACTTAGTGTTGTATTGGCTCCGGTAGTATTGCCGACATTATTCCCCACATATAATGAATCAGTACAGGTAATTCAGATAATGAGTGTATCAATTATTCCTGCAACCATAGTCTCAATGCTTGTTTCAAAATTTCTTGGATCAGGAAACAGTAAGATTGTTTTAATTGGCTCGGGGGTTTACCTTGGATCTCAGATTCCAACAATTTTGTTGCTCGGTATGATGTTTGGAGTAAATGGTGCAGCCTCTTCAATAGTTATTGCAAACGGTATTCAGGCCATCTATTTTATTTTAATAAATCGATCTCAACCCAGAAAACAATCTACATAAAAACAAAAATCAAATAAGTTTATCGATATTGAATAAAAAATATCCCCTTTCACGTACAAAAAAATGGTCTACCAACGAGAAATGAAGGAATGTTTTGTTGGAGAATGGTTAAGAGATAAATAATTAATTAGAAATTATGGAAAGATCCTTGAAGAGATTTTATGACTAGATTTGTATTATTAACTAATTTTAGTGTGACATTTATTTTTTTACTCAAGGTTTATTCATTCTGAACAATCTAAAGATTACATCAAGCAAAATCAAAAGAGTATCAAACACAGGAATAAAATGGTGACATGAAAAAACTCAATCTAACCTTATATGAATTAGAAAATCTTGATTACCTCTTCAAACAACACCATCCCGACATTCACCTAAATGATTTCAAAAACTTATTCAAAAAATTAGATGAAAAGAACCATGAGTCATCTGCTTTACTGTCTTATTTAATTGAAGATACGTAAGCCTTCTCTAGTTAAACAGGACTGAATAAGACTTATTGATTGTCGATAAAAAGGATACCCATTCCCACGCAGGAAAATTTTGCAATAACTAAGATATGACGTGAGTATGTTTGGAGGAATTTCTTTATGTAAAAAAATTCGTCAGATTTGGTTTTGTAGCAATTATTATTGCACTTGTTGTTGTAAAATCTTCATCAGACATATTTTGGAATTTTGGTGCCAATTGTTTTCTTTCAATAGATCCAATATGTTCATCAGAACGAAAAGTATTTTTTTTAACAATTTCCACAATAGTAAATCCAATTTTTTTCAAAAGATTAACATGTGTAGAGAGAGGTTCACGATTAATTAAGTATGGACGATTACCTCTAATTAATTTCCAAGTAAAATCTCCATATTGCCAATGACCATTCCATTCTTGTGTCAATCCAAGATTTCTAAAATCCATAGAATGTATCATGACTGCATTCTTTTTCATCCATTTGTACATAACATGGTATGCAGATTCAAGTTCATCAACAGATTGTAAAACACCAAAGGAGTAAATTAAATCCGCGGATTCTTTTTGTATATCCACAGAGTCTTGCCATGGAGAAATATAATTAATTAATGAATCACCAACGTGATTTTCATTATTATTTAATTTTGTTAATTCGATTTCTTTGCGTAATGAATTTATGCGATTTTCATTTAAGCAGAATGAAAGTCTTTCCTCAGTTAAAACATCGTGTGGAAAATCATCTACTTTTTCATTAGTATCATAGGATTTTGGATATTTATCTGGACCTGGAATCGGGTGTTTTTTTTTAAACAGTTCTACCAATTCATCAAAAATTTTCATGTGTTCTTTGTTGTTTACAACATGTCTTACTGCATCTAATCCGATGTATTGTTTTGCACCTATGATCAATCCTGCAATTCCCGTACCAATAGAATTTCCAGGTCCTAATTCAATAATTGTTTGTGGATTTGTTTCGAGATTATTTTTTTTTAAAAGAGACATTATTTTTAACGACTGCAGATAACAAAATAATGCTTCATTTGCTCCACCTACCCCACTACTATACGAAATCTGATTAGGCAAATAAGATTTTAATCCACCAAGAATTTTTCTAATTTTAAGCTTATTCATAACTTATTGTAGAATTTATTCAAGTGATTTAAAATGTTTTAGTGGAAATTCACTAAATATAAAAAATAATTGTCAGATCTAACAGTAATACAGAACGTATCTGTGTAATAACATCTGAATACTAATAGCAGAATCTCAATCATGCTTCAATTATTTTGAATTGAGGTAAAGGAACTATTAACTTCCCACCATTTTTTAGATAGGTTTTCTCTCGTTCTTTGAATTCATTGATAAAATGCCAGGGGAGAATTAGAAAATAATCAGGATTCATTGAATAAGATTCTTCTTCAGAAATTATATGAATGTCTGTTCCAATGGTTTGTCTACCCCATTTATCGGGATTTCTATCAGCTATGAATTGAATTAATTTTTTATCTAAATTGTAGAATTGGAGAAGCGTGTTACCTTTAGTGGATGCACCATAACAGTGTACAATCTTTCCTATAGAAACTTCATTTTTGATAAATGTGACAAGTTTATCTTTTTCAGCATTGACTCTTTTTATAAAAGCATCAAACGGTCGATTTGTATCAAAATTAAGATTTTTCTCTTTTTCTCGTAATTCTATAATATGTTTTAGGGATTCATTATCAAGGGATTTACTTTTGTGTTGAACAAACACACGGAAACTACCACCGTTAATATCATTTAATTGAACATCTACAACTTTCAAGCTAAATTTAGATAAAAGAAATTCTAGAGCGTCAAGATGATAATATTCTAAATGCTCATGAACAATAGTATCAAATGCATTCTGTGATAACATTGAAGGAAGATAAGATAATTCAAGTATCCAAATTCCATCAGCATGTAGTATTTTAGCAATATCATCGACGAATTTATTTGGATCTTCTAGATCATAAAACATAGCAATGCTAGTAACAATTTTTGCTTTTTCAGATCCAAAATTTTTAATGAATGCTTCTGCGGAAAAGAATTCAGTTATTATTGTAGCACCACTTTGTTTTGAAAATTGAGCCATATTTTTAGCAGGATCGAAACCTATTGATCGAATTGGTAATTGTTTATAATTTTGTAATAAAGTTCCATCATTACACCCAATATCTATTACTATATCATTAGGATTTAATTTTACTTTAGAAATAGCCTGTTTTGCAATTTCATTAAGATTATCAGTCATTGTTTGATTTATGCCAGAACGGTAAAAATATCGATCATACATTAGATTGGGAGGAGTTGTGTGTCGAAGCTGTACCAATCCACAAGATTTAGAGTTAGCGGATTTATCACATCGAATTAATTCAAGGGGAATTTTTTCCTTAAATGGAACAACATCATTTGATTTTGGAGTGTAATTAGCAAAATATTGATCACCTAAGTTTAGAATGGAGGTTAGATTTTTGGAACCACATATCCTACATGAATCTCTTGATTTAAGTTTCAAATCTGTTTAACTAAGTTTGATCCTCATTATGAGTATTATGAATATTTAGATAAATTTTTAGAATTTGATTCATAATTTGATTGAAACCATTGGAAGACTTGTGTTAATCCTTCATCAAATGTCAATTTAGGAGTCCATCCTAACTGTTTAAGTTTAGAATTATCACAAACCAATTCTTCTATATCGTTATTTCGAATTAAATGTGGTTCAGACTCAATAGAAAGATTTTTTTGGGAAATTTCAAGAAGTTTTGTAGATAGTTCTTTAATTGAAAAACTTTTGCCATAACCAATATTAAATTTTGAGCATCCACTCAAATTTTTTTTAATGAGAATATCAATTGCTGATAAAAAATCGGATATATGAAGAAAATCTCGTTTTGTATTAATATTTCCTAAAACGATTTTTTGATTTTTTAAAATTTGATTGATAACACGCGAGATTATTGAATACGGTGGACTTCTAGGTCCATAAATTGAAAATATTCGAATAATAATTATTTTCATACCATATAATTTGGTATACTCTTCACAGATGGACTCTGCTTTCACTTTACTTTTTGCATGAATTGATAAAGGATTTAATGAAAAGTTTTCATTAATGGGAAGAGAACTAGGTTTTCCATAAACATGACTAGAGCTTGCAAAAATAAAACTAGAATCATTTTTACGTGCTAATTCTAACATATTTCTTGTACCATTAACATTAATGTCAAAACATTGATTTGGATTTTTTTCACAAATTTGTATATCAGTTAAAGCAGCAAAATGAAGTATGGTTGAAACATCGTTAGGCATATTTTGTATTGATGAAATATCGTCATGAATTTTTTCTACATTAGGATTTTGTGAACTTCCGTGAAAAATTCCATATGTTTTTGTATGATTTTTAATAAAAAATTGAGCTAAATGAGATCCTAAAAACCCATTTGTGCCAGAGATTAGAATCGGATCCACGAAAATTGATTTTTTAATTGCCATTAATACTTTTTAATTTTCAAGATTAACTGTTTAAATTTGGAATGATATAACAAAAATTATGAAACGAGTCTTGATTACAGGAATTACAGGTCAGGATGGAGCATATTTAGCTAGATTCCTAGTACATAAAGGATACAAGGTTTTTGGCACTTATAGAAGACTATCAACACCGAATTTTTGGAGATTACACTATCTACAAATTTTTGATAAGGTGGAATTAATTCCTGGGGATATTGTGGATTCTAGTTCGGTTGCTCAAGCTTTAAAAAAATCAAACCCAGATGAAATTTACCATTTAGCAGCTCAAAGTTTTGTTGATGTGTCTTTTAATCAACCACTTTATACTGGCAATATGACTGGTTTTGGATGTGTTAGGATTTTAGAACAACTAAATAAATTCAATAATAAAATAAAATTTTATCAAGCATCTTCAAGTGAAATGTTTGGTGTTGAAAAATCACCATTAAAAAATGAAAAAACAGCATTTCATCCAGTCAGTCCATATGGAGTAGCTAAACTTTATGCATTTTGGATGGTTAACATGTATAGAAAAATTTACGGAATTCATGCTTCAAATGGAATTTTGTTTAATCATGAATCTCCAATTAGGGGACTTGATTTTGTTACAAGACATGTGTCAAATGGTGTTGCAAAAATTTCTTTAGGATTGTCAAAAGAATTTTACATAGGAAATTTAGCAGCAAAAAGAGATTGGGGATATGCTCCAGAATTTGTCGAAGGTATGTGGATGATGTTACAGCAAAAAAATCCAGATGATTATGTTTTAGCTACAAACGAAAGTCATTCTGTTAGAGAGTTAATAGAAGAAGCATGTAAAATTGCAGGGATTTCAACTTCAAAAATAAAACAGACAAAGAAGAAATTAAGGCCATACGATGTACCAGATTTAAAAGGAGATTATTCAAAAGCAAAAAAGAAACTCAAATGGTCCCCTAAAACTAAATTCAAGAAACTCATAAAAATTATGGTTGATGAAGATATCAATAGATGGGAAAGATGGTTGAAAGGAGAACAGTTTCCATGGGATGCAGCAAATTCGGGTGAAGATTCGAAAGTTATTAAAAAATTAAAAGCATAGAAATTGTTATGCTTTTTCAATTACTTGACTGTAAAGTTCTTCAAGAATGTTTGTTGTTAATTCCCAATTGAATTTCTTAGGCAAAATAAGTCTAGAATTTCTCGAAATTTCTTCATATAGTTTATTGTCGTTTAATAACAAATCCAATTTTTCTGAAAGTCCCTGAGAGGAGATGTCTTTAACGATTATTCCAGTTTTATTATCCTCTAAAATATCAGAATTAGATTCAACATCAAAAGCTACACATGGAATACCAATCGCTGCAGCTTCAAGTAAAGAAAGTAGAAAAACATCTCCTAATGAAGGATGAACAAAAATTGTTGTTTCGGATAATAACTTTATTTTTTCTTCTTCAGAAATCCATCCCATGAAGAATATTCTATTTTCTAATCCACTATCTTTTGTAATTTTCTTTAATTGTTTCAACATACCAAAATCAGGCCCAGCAATTATCAAATCAACATTTGGAGTTTTTATTTTTGAAAAAGCTTTAATCAAAAGTTCTATGTTTTTAGTTTTAGATAATCTTCCAATATAGACAATTTTTCTTCGAGAAGAGTTTCGTTTTTCTATTGGAAAAATATTCATAGCAGGAGGTAAAACTTTGATTTTTTCTTCAGGAATTCCATGATGAATGACACCTCGTTTTTCAGATAAAGATGAAACTAAAAACAAATTGATCCTTTTTTGAAAATATAGCATAATTGAATTATGAATTTTTTTAAACAGATTAAATGGAAATTTATTAAATTGATGTAATGTTCCATGTAAACTTATGATAATTGGAGCGTTAATTTGATGCTTTTTAATTGTTAGATAATCTGTGACATAAAGGGGATATTCAAATATATGAATAATATCAAATTGATCAAATTCATGATCATGTAATAATTTTCTTAAATCTGGCATAAGTCGATATTGAGGTAGTAAGAAATCCAATGTTTTTAATTTAATAATTTTTGTAAATGGAATTTGTATGTTAGATTTTGTATCAGTAAGAAGGGAAACTTCATGTTTTTGTAAAAGAATTTTTGAGAGATTACTAACTACTTCATATGTTCCAGCTTTAGTATCCAATCCAGTGGATACAAATAAAATCTTCATAAGTGTAAATCACATATTTTATTTTGTAGAATATGAAGTTTTTCTTATATGGATAATAGAGATTGCCAGATATTTAAAAATTGGAAAAACTAATTTTTCAGACAAAACAAATTAGTATAAATCTTTTGATATTTTTTCAATAATTCCTTTGGTTCAGTTTTCTCTAAAGTTTTAGTTCTTTCATTAATATCATAGAGACAAAATCCATTTTCGACTAACAAATTCAGATAGTTTTTAGGATTTAATCCAATCTCATTTATTGCAATTGGATTATATTCAACTATCATTTTCAAACTTTTTGAATTTTTTAATATGTTAGTCATTCCTTGGATGATATTAGATTCTGCACCTTCTACATCCATTTTTATGAAATTTATGTCTATGATATGTTTTGAAAAATATTTATCCAAACTTAAAACGTCTACCTCAACAGAATTGGAGGATTTTTCATTTTTAAAATCAAGTTGATGGCCAGCAGTATTTACTTTGTTTAAACTTAACATCATTTTTCCTTGATTGTCTGATAATGCTTTTTGTTCTAATACCACATTTTTGTATCCATTAATTTCTACATTCTTTTTTAACAATTCAAAATTAGTTGGATCTGGTTCAAAAGCAAAAACTTTACCTTTATCTCCCACTAATTTTGCAAAAATTAGGGTAAAATAACCAATATTTGCACCAATGTCAATTACAACATCCCCTTGTTTAACTTCTTTTTTTACAATATTTGTTTCAAATTCTTCATAAATTCCATTAATTGAAAGGCATAAGGAGTCATTTTTATCCAAAAATAGTTTATTTCCATCAATTTCAACAAAATCAGATTTTAAATTTGATTTTAAATAAACAAAAACAGCTGATACAACTTTATTATTTCCAATACCATGTCCGGTAAGATAAGTAGTAGTTTTTTTAAAAATTTCACCAACTATTTTTTTGAAGATCATAACAATTTTTAATTCATCGGGTTCATTAAAAGATTTTGTTATTTGTTAATGTCTTTGATATTGTATTTTTTCCAGCGTTCAGTATACAAACTCATATCTATTGTAAGAGGAGGTCCAGAATAATCATTCATAGTCATTGCTTGAATGTCAGGAGTTGTTAATTTTGCAAGTTCAAACATTGAAATTTTTTTATTACCAACAATATGAATAATCCCTTGAAGATTTTCATCTAAAACATCCTTTATTCCTGAAGCAACTTGATTTGCAAATAGATAAGTACCAAATCTATCAGTGAATGCTTTAGGATAAGGCCATGTTTTTCTTCCTACAAAATTTGTTCTAATTATTAATGAATTTTCAAATTGGTTTACAATATATTCGCCCAAAAGTTTTGTCAAAGAGTAGAAATTTTCTGGATAGGGAATAGAGTTTTCTGTATACATACCAGAGTGACCATCAAAAACACATGCAGTACTAATGTAAACAAATTTCCCTAAAGGATTTGAATTTTTAAATTCTTCAACTAAATTTTTGGTACCTTGGACATTAATCCGCATGGCTTGAGTTTTATTTTCCTCACAGCCTCTAACTGTAGTTAACGCAGCAGTATGAATCACGACATCTATTTTCTGATTATTGAAAATATCCTTAACAGAAGAAAGTTCACAGATATCAAAATCTTTGTGTGTAGGAGAAATAGAATCAGGATAAATCTTTTTGAGTTCTGAGCCTAAGGCACCTGTAATTCCAGTAATTAGTATAGTCAATTATAATAATGCCAAATTTCAGGTATAAAAAAATGTTCAGTAAAGTTTACCATGTAAGATATTGATTACTTTTTTAGCAGTTTTTCCATCCCCTAAAGCTTCATTCCATTGCCAATCTGGTTTATCTGAAGTAATAGATTCGGTAGAACGAAGTATATTTTCAGGTTCTAAACCAGATAATATGTTAGAGCCTGCTTCAATAATTTCAGGTCTTTCAGTGCTCTCCCTAATTGTTACACAGGGTTTCTTAAAATAAAGCGTCTCTTCAGGAACTGTTCCAGAATCTGTAAGTAAACAAAAAGCATTTTTTTCCAAATAAGTAAAATCAAAAAATCCCAGAGGATCAATCAATTCTATTCCTTTTGGAATTTCAATATTTTTCATTTTGCTAGTTGTTCTAGGATGAATTGGATAAATGATTTTTTTACCAAATTTTTTGTGAATTTTTTCTAGTCCAGAAAATATATTCTTTAGGGATTTTTCATTATCAACATTTTCACTTCGGTGTGCTGTGACAAGAAAGTAATCATTTTTTTTCAGTTTAAGCTTTTGAAGAGTTTTGCTTTTCTCAATTTTTGGCATATAATGTTCAATTACTTCAATAATTGGATTTCCAACTACAAAGATTTTGCTGGGGTGAATATTTTCCCTGATTAAATTTTCTCGAGAATAAGGAGTATATGGCAATAGTACAGTAGAGAGATGATCAATCATTACTCTGTTTTTTTCTTCAGGCATTCTAAGGTCATAGCTCCTCATTCCTGCTTCAAGGTGAGCAATTTTGATTCCTTGGTGCGCAGCTGGAATTGCAGAAAGACCACTATTTGTATCGCCTAAAATTAGCAAAATATCTGGTTTTTCCTTTTTTAGGAGTTTTTCGGTTTTTACAATTACATCTGCTACTTCAATTCCATATGCTTCAGTATTTACTTCCAAGTCATAGTCAGGTTTTCTAATATTCAAATCATCAAAAAAAACTGAATTAAGTTCTCTTGTGTAATTCTGACTGGTATTAACCATTATGTGATCAAAATTCTTATCCAATAAAGCAAAAATTCTACTTAATCGTATTATTTCAGGTCTTGTCCCAAAAATCGACATTACTTTCATTTGGTAATCTTTCAATTACTAATGAATAATAAGTTATTGAAGAAAAACTATTATGGACTAATGTGTATTATTTGCTTAAATTGATCTATTAATTGTGAAGATAAAATATTCCAGTTATGATTACCCATTACGTATGTATTTCCTTTTAATCCTAATTTTTCCAGTCTTTGTTTATTATTGAGCAAATCAGATAAAGTTTCAATGAATTGTTCTAAATTAGAATATAATATACCAAACTCTTCAGTAGGAAGTAATTCTTTTGTTCCTCTCAAGGGTGTAGAAAGGACAGGTTTACCACATGCTAAATATTCTAAAATTTTTGTAGGTAAAATTCTATCTGTAACATAATTTACTTCAAAGGAATTTACACAGATATCAGCTAATGAGATATAACGAGGTAGATCATTTTGGGTTTTAAATCCAACTAATATTATTTCTGGTTTATTATTTGCCAGTGACTTGATTTTGTTAAATGATGGTCCTCCACCAATTATTAAAAATTTTACAGGTGATATTTTGTTCTTCAACGGACCAAAATTAGAAATAATATAATCCAGCCCAGCAAAATCATATATTGTTCCAACAAAAACAATTACAGAATCATCTTTTGATATTCCAAGGGTATTAGCAAGTTCAATATCTTTTTTCATGGGTTTGAAGACAGTTGTATTTATTCCGAGAGGAAAAGTTTCTACATTATCTTTGTTAGCCCCCATTTCTATAGCATAACGTGTTAAATCTGGAGTTGTTGCAAGAATTTTTAATGATTTTTGAATAACAGTTTTCTCATAATATCTTGCTAATTGTCTTACAATAGGAATTTTAACTAGACCGTGTGAGATATCAAGTAGTCTGTATATTACAGGTATTTTCAATTCTTTTGCTGCTTGTATACTTTGAAGTCCATTTGTTGCTGATCCATATAGTAAAATTATATCAATCTTATTTTCAACAATAGTTTTTTTAATAATTTTTTTACAGCTAAAAAAATGTGATATTCTATTGAGGCCTCTAATTTGTATAGAAGGAGGTCTAATTATTGTAATTGATGCATCATCATAAACACGATGATAATTTTTAGTGATTTGGGTTTTTATTCCCCTAGTAAAATTGTGAATATTTGCATCTTTGCAATCAATAACAAAAACATCATGTCCTTGTTTTGAAAAAAGTTCTGCCAGATGATGGGGTTCAAAAATAACTTTAGTGAACCAATCAACTTCATGAATTATTAAAATATTCATGTTTTAGTAAAGAAATATGTCGTTTTATAGTATTTTGTGTTTGATACAAAAATTCACTAGTTACAAGTGTTTTCATAAAATCACTTTGAAGAATTTTCTCGTATAAGATTCACTACAGAGTATAAAATTATGGATGTCATTAACAAAACAGTGCCAAAAATTATTGTACCTACCCCTATTATTGCAGCACTCAATAGAATCTGCCTCGTTTCTGTGAATCCTTGAATTGTCATTATTGTAAAGATTAAGCCAATCGCAAGAAAAATTATTCCAGGAATACCATAGAATTTCAGAGGATGCTCAATCGAGATGAATTTTAGAGTGCTTAGTGTAACAGTTGCACCATGTGAAATAGGATGATGTGTTGATGTTTTACCTTCATAAGAGACCACAATTGGAACTTCTGCAATTTTGAATCCCTTTTTGCTTGATTTAATGAGAATTTCATTAGATACTCCCATACCATGTTCCGAGGGTGTTATTTCTGAAAGAATATTTTTGCTATATGCTCTAAAACCACTTTGAGAATCAGTTACATTTTCTTCTAAAGAAGTATTAGCAAGTTTAGTGATAAATTTTATTCCAGCTTTTCTATATTTTGGAATATTTTTCTGATCACCTTCAAGAAATCTTGAGCCTATAACCATATCTGCTTGATTTTTAATTATTGGCTCTGCCACAGGCATAACATCTTCAATTCTGTGTTGACCATCAGAATCCATTGTAACTAAAACATCACTTCCTAATTCTCTAGCTCGAAGAAAGAGTGATCTTATAGCTGCACCGTATCCTAGGTTTCTTTCATGATTAATTACAACAGATCCCATTTTTTCAGCTATTTTTCCAGTATTATCACTAGAACCATCATTGCAAACAATAATGGTATCTGCTATTTTGCGTAAATTTTCAATTATTGAAGCAATATTTTTTTCTTCATTATATGCCGGAATACCTACAGTAATTTTCACGTTAATCATTTGGTATCTTTTTTCAACATTTTATAACCATTATAATACATTGCAAAATCTTTGAAACTTCTAACATTTAGTAATTTTTTAAGAATATAAGAAGGTCTAAAATAATATTCACGATATGCTCTTTTTGCCCAATATGCTAAATCTTCGGCAGATAGTGAACTTGTAGTTAAAACTGGTGCTTGTATTCCTCCACCACCGACACCAGCATATACAAATTTATCCCATGCATCATCCAATTGAATAAGACCTGATTTGATAGCCTCATCATAGAGTTTGTTGCCTGGAAATGGCATAGTAATGGCAAACTGAGCATATGTACAATCTAGTTTTTTTGCAAATTCGATTGTTTTCTTAATTGTTTCTTCAGTTTCTTGTGGCAATCCAATCATAAAATATCCTACCGTTTGAATTCCAGCTTCATGCGTCCATTTAACAGCATCCTCAGCTTGTTTGAGAGTAGCTTTACCACCTTTAATTTCATAAATAAATACCCCATGTTCTATTCCGTATGAGATCATTCTACACCCTGCATTTTTCATTTCCAAAAGTAATTCTTTATCAACTAAATCTACACGAGTCTCAGCATCCCAATCCAATTTGAAACCTAGCTTTTGTGGTGTCATCTCTTTCATTAACTTTATCGTTGCTTTTCTGTTTAGAGACATTACATCATCATAGAAAGTTAATTCTTCAATTCCATATTCTGAATGAAGATATTTTATATGATCAACAACATATTCGGGGGATTGATTTCTAAATTTTAATCCAAAACTATTTTCTCTATTACAATAATTACAGAAAAATGGGCAACCTCTTGACCACATAATACTACACCATTTTTTCCCAGTACTTTTTGGAGGATGAGGATGATAACCGTCTGGAAAATGTGGTAATTTATGATAAGCAGGATATGGTAATGAATCCATGTTATCTATGTAAGGTCTAGGAGCAGTCGGAACTATTTTTCCCTCTTTTCTAATAAATAATCCTGCAACGTCAGATAGTGGTTTTCCATTAACAATTTCTTCAATTTGTTCTTCTCCTTCATCATATACGATCACATCTAACGCAGGACATTTTCTCATCGTCACATCAGCTAAAACAGCATGAGGTCCACCCAAAATTGTTAAAATGGTTGGATTTATTTTTTTTACTGCCGTAGCAGCTTCCAAAGCTGGATTTGCAAAAGGGGTAAATGCACTAAACCCAACCAAGTCAGGATTGTGTTTTTTAACAGCCATGTTTACATCGTAAACATAATTTTTTGAAAAATTACCATCAAGAATATCTAAAACATTAACATCTGACATTCTCTCAAGAACTCCTGCAAGATAGGCTAAGCCCAAGGGAGGTTGTGGATGAGGATCTGCATCAGAACCTCCTTGAAGTGCATTTGAACCGGTAGGAGGGCGTGTAAGAAGAATTTGCTTATATTTCATAGTATTTTGTTTGTATAATTTTAATATATAAACATCTGTAAATAAATTATACAAGAAATATGAAATTAAATCTAATTAAAGCAATTTTTGGGATTAATTATTAGTGAATAAAGAAATGCAAGAGAATAGGTTATCTTTTATAGAAAAATTTGAAGAGAAGATTTCATTTTTTTCAAATAATGTAGTACTTTCACTTTTGATAATAGGAATTATAGGATTATTTATTAGAATTTTATTTTTACATATAGAAATTCCAATGAAGGATGATAATTTTCTTTATTTTAGATCTGCCGTTGATCAAATAACAGGGTATTCCTCAGAGACGGATGTTGTTTATAATAATGGCTGGCCATCTTTTTTGTATCTGTTTTTCTCAATAATTCCTTCAAATAATTTTATGGATTATATGGCATTACAGAGATTTCTGACAATTGGGATTTCAATTTTAACTATAATTCCCATATATTACTTAGGAAAACATTTTTTCAGTAAATCATATGCTATGTTAGGTTCAGCAATGTATGTTTTTGAACCAAGAATTGCTCAAAATTCTTTATTTGGAATAACAGAGCCACTTTTCCTCATCTCTCTAACCATTTCGTTAGTCCTATTATTTAGTAAAAAATATTATTTACAATACATCTCATTTGCAACTTTATCGTGTGCTATACTTATACGTTCAGAAGGATTATTTTTGTTACCAATATTTTTTGTAATGTTCTTTCTTCGTCTCGGAGTAAACAAAAAATCATTTTTTAGTTTTTTAATTATTTTATGTATTATTCTAAGTATTTTATTACCAGCTTCAATAATACGTTTAGAGCAAATTGGAAATGATGGAATTACAGGAAGAATTTCAACTGGTATAATTCACATAACTGCTATCTCAGATGGAAATGCAAATCAGATATTTTTAATTGTTATAAACGGCATTACTAATATGTTAAAATTTTTAGCTTGGTCTCAGATACCATATCTTATTTTCTTTGTACCAGTTGGCTTAATTTTATTCATTAAAAGTAGAAATTTTTATGAGAAAACTTTGATTCTAGTAGGAATTTCTGCTTTAATTCCTACCATTTATGGATATGCGTTTGCGTCTGATTCACGCTATCTTTTTCCAATTTATCCAATTTTTTCCATTATGTCAGTTTATTCAATAAAATATTTTTTGCAGAAAACTACAAAACCTAAATGTATCACAATTCTAATTTTTTCAATTATTATAATAACATCAGTTTTCTATCTTAATTGGAAAGATGTTGATAAAGTTCATGAATTAGAAGCATATGATTTAGCTCTAGAAATATCAAATAGAGTATCAATGGTAAATGTGTTTTTACCTGAATCAGATTATCTTGCTGTAGTAGGTTTAACACAAATAGAAAAATTTCCTGCACCAAGTATTGAATATCTAAAAAACAGAACTGAACATTATTCGTACAATGAAGCAGATTCATTAAGTGACTTAATTGAACTGGCAAAAGAAAATGGTTCAACTCATCTAGTAATTGATGATAATCAAAAGCGTCCACAATTTATCAAAGATGTTTTAATCAATGAAAATAATTTCCCATATTTAATTAAGGAGTTTGATTCTCTAGAAAAGGGTTACAAATATCGATTAAAAATTTACAAAATAGACTATGAAAAATTTAATTTTATAAACGAATTGAGATGACATATCAAAAAAATAAACCAAAAATCACAATTGGAATGCCAGTATATAATGGAGCAGATACAATAAAAAGAGCTCTTGATTCATTACTTGCTCAAACTTATACTAATTTTGAATTAATTATTTCAGATAATGGTTCAACTGATTCTACTTCCAAAATTTGTCTGGAATATGAACAAAAAGACAAAAGAATCAAGTATGTACGGAAAAAAAATACGATTGATATAGTTTGGAATTTTATTTTTTTAGTTGAACAGGCAAAAACAGAATATTTTATGTGGGCATCAGATGATGATTATTGGGATCCAAAATTCATTGAAAAAAATTTAGAAGTACTTGAATTGCATCCTGAAATTGTTGCCAGTATTAGCGACATAAAATTAGTTGGAAAAAACATTAAAAAATATTACTCAAATCCAAATGACTGTAATTCAAATAATTCAAAATGGGAATTTGTACGTCCAAATATAGGTACATATAAAAAAAAAATTCAGAACGTATTAGAATTTAGTTGGAGTTTAAACATATTTTCAATTTTTAGAACTGAGCAATTAAAAAAATGCATCATAAGAAAAAAATTTGTGTCTTGGGATTTTGCAGTGATGTTAAAAATTATCAAATTTGGTGATTTGAATGTTTTAGATGGTGTTTTGATGTTTAGAGATACTGGTGGAATTACATCCACAAAATCTGAAATTGAAGTAATGAAAAAATGGAATTTGGGTTGGTTTGGAACATATTTTCCATATGTTCCTTATACCATATGGTGTATGAAAAACTTAGGATTAAAAATATTTTTCAAAAATTTTTCTCATTTTTGGTACCTTAATACTCATACTGGAAAAAAAATTCTTAGGGAAATTATCACTGGCGTAAGAAAAAAATTATTTGACAAATACACGTATTAATTTTTTCCATTCTAAAATTTATTTCTTAGAAGGTTCTTGAAAACCTGTTGAATCTATCTTACCACCTTTGATAAGTAGATCAAGTTTCTTATGTAATTCTGTTATTTCTTCTATTGATTTACTATCCAATTTTTCATTGTTATTTGATTTAATGATATATTCAATCATTTTAAGCAGTGTTGGAAAGAATGCTTCAGTATGCCATCCAGGTGGAATTTTATACATATATGGATTGTTTTCAAGTTGTATTTCAGCTTCAGTGCTATATGCAGCAGTTCTACGATAATGAATCCAGCCAATAAATACAAGAAGTGGTAAACTAATAGAAGCTGTAATTATTACATAATGGCTAAAAGATGGAAAAATGGATTTAAGTTCAGGTATTTTTTCAATTGCCAAATAGAATGTTACAGTTGCAGTGTTAATAGCTGCAAATAATAATGAAAAATAGGTTGACCAACCAACTCTAAAATATAACCAAATTCTGAAACCAAAATTTTTTCTCATCACATAATATTTTTTTAGATAGATATCAATTTAAGAATTATTAAAAATAACCTAATTGATTAAAACTGATTCAGTAACTCAGCCACAAGTATTTACAGGATTTAAATTTATTTTTTGTGAATAGAATTTCTTCCTGTGACACTAATTCCACTTTCAATTTCCTTGAAATGTATTATTTTTACTTTAGATTCTTTATACCAGTTTTTTACCTCTATGGGAGTATGACGATATGCGTATTTTGGCGAATACCAATCAAAATTAACTCCTACACTTCTCTCAAAGTTATCTGAAGGATCCCAAAAACATTTGAGAAAATGCCAATAGATAAATCTCTGAACATCATATGTACCAGCCTTTACTCCAAGAATTACAATATCACGTGGAATAGTTATTTTCTTTTTTAATTTTGATAGACTTTTTCCTAAAATGGCCATATCTTTTGAAAATTCCATACATTCTTTTACACTCATATTCACAGTTGTTTTTCTTATATGATCATCAGCATATTCTCTAATTGGAGCTTTTTTATTGTAAACATAAATTGAGATGTAACCTTTTGGAGTAAGAAATTTTGTCAAATATTTGAATGACGTAGAAGTGTTTTTTGTATGATGTAAAACTTGATCAGATAAAATATAATCAAAAAATTTCATTTTAAATGGTAATTCTCTAAGATCGGCTTGGATAAAATGAAGATTGGTGGCTTTACCGTATTTTTTATACGCAAAATCAATACTTTCACTTGCATCTATTGCAAAAACTTGAGATGTTGGATTTGCCGATAGCATTTTAGCAGTATTACCAATTCCAGTACCTGCCTCAAGAACGTAGTGTTTATCTTTCAAAAAATCATTAAATTGATTAATAGATTTCCAACCAAATCTATCCAGAAACCATTTCTGTTGAAACTCAATCCAGTCCTCAGCTTGGTGATTTTTGTGATGAGTTCTCCATTTTGCAGAGAATGCATCTTCAGTTTTAACAAAATCCTTAGTTTTGTCGATAACAAATCTAGGAATTCCTTCAGTGATTGGAAATATATTTTTACAATTTTTACAATTTAAGGTGCCTTTAATTACCTCATTTTTCACTTTTTTATGGATATTTACTGAAATTTCTCCTTTACACGTAGGACAAACAAGGTATTGTAAAAGTTCAGTTTTCAATGAAATGTGTAAAAAATTAGTATTAATAAAGCATTAAGTTACAAAACATTTTGAATAATCAAATGATAAATTTAATGACTAAATTAATTTCTATTTTTATAAAATTAGAAAAGTGAAGGGACGTATAATGAGATTGTTAATAGGTGGATCTCCTTCAAAAATGTTTCATTTAAAGGAATTTAAAAATGCTCTAACAGATTTGGGAATAGAATGCAAATTAGTAATTGACATAGATATTTGCCAAGGTTTTCCAAGTCGTAAAATTTCTGATTGGTTTCAAACTAGAAAAAAATTTGAACAGTTAATTTCTGAGTTTAAACCTAATGTTATTCTAGTAGATAGACAAAGACATTTTTCGCTTATTGCTTCTAAATATGATATTCCATTGATAATACATTTGAGAGGAGATTATTGGTCAGAAATAAAATGGGCAAAAGATACACTGTATAGTTCATTTCTAAAACGAATTGTATTACAAAAATGGGTTTCTATGGCAGAACAAACTTTTCAAAAATCATTTTTAATAATTCCCATATGCAAGTATTTGGATAATATTGTAAAACAATATTATCCAGAGAAAAAGACCTATGTTTTACATGGTGGAATAACTCCGTCTAGATGGTATCCATCAAAAGGCATGACTCTCAAGC
>JBOGRE010000382.1:0-2394 GCA_050749345.1 Nitrosarchaeum sp.
AATTAATGATGAACAAAAAAGAAAAACAATGGGAGAAGCTGGAAGAAAATTTGTTGAAGAGAATTTTAATTGGAACAAGATCGCAAAAGAATTTTTAAATATTTTAGATAAACAAGGAATTAATTAAGAAATGATAAAGTTGGAGAAAAACTTGAGAAAAAAATTCTCAAAAATCCTGTTTCATTATCAATGGCAATTAATGTTTAATTTAGAGAATAAAGATTCAAAACCATATAGTGATTTTAAGAAGATAGTTCCACCAAAAGATAGATTTTGGGCAGATCCTTTCATTATTTTTAAAGATAATATCTACTATGTTTTTTTTGAAGAGTTTGTTTATGAAAAAAATAAAGGCCATATTTCATTTTTAACTATAAAGGAAAATGGAGATTATTCAAAACAAAAAAGAATTCTAGAGAGATCGTATCATTTGTCTTATCCCTTTATTTTCAGTTACGATGAAAAATATTACATGATACCTGAATCCTCTATAAATAATACTATTGATGTGTATGAGTGTTCAGAATTTCCAGAAAAATGGAGTTTTCATAAAACACTAATAGAAAATATAACTGCGACGGATTCTACATTATTTTACAAGGATGGAAAATGGTGGTTATTTACATCTGTAACAAACTATCAAAATCAGAAAAGAGAAAATGAACTATTTTTATTTTATTCTGATAAACCGTTAAGCGATAAATGGAGTTCACATCCCAAAAATCCCATTGTTTCAAATGTTAAAGGCTCTAGATCTGCTGGAAAAATTTTTGAGGAAAACGGAGCCATATTAAGGCCTGCACAAGATTGTTCAAAACGTTATGGATATGGAATAATATTTTATCAAATCAATATATTAAATGAGATGGATTATCAAGAAAAAGAGGTTCAAACAATATACCCTAATTGGGATAAAAAAATAATTGGAGTTCATAGTTATGGACGAGAAAATAAATTGACAGTGATAGATGTACGAATCAAAAAATGGAGATAAACTAAATTGGTATTATTAATTCTAAATTTTACATTGTATTACAGTAAAAATATAATTAATTATCAAGAATTTTAAAATTATGTATCAAAATAAAGAGAATATTAATTGGTTACATTTTATAAGAAATGCAGAACTTAAAACTGCTTTAAATTTTTTTCCAATTGAAAAAAATATTAAAATTTTAGAAATAGGTGGAGGAGATGGCTTTATGGCAAAGAAGATCTATGAACATGGATATGAAATAACATCAATTGATCAAACTCCAAAGCATCCACAATATTTCCCAGTTGTTATAGGAAATGCAACTAAGTTGAATTTTGAATCTAAGAAATTTGATGTAATATTTTCTTCCCACGTAGTAGCACATATTGATAAAATTGAGCCTTTTTTTGCTGAATGTAAGAGAATATTAAAAAAAGATGGGGTGATAGTGCACATTGTTCCTTCTACTGCATGGTCTATAGGAACAAATTTTTGGCATTATATTTTATTACCAAAATTTTTTAGAGAATGGAGGAATAGTTCAAGTTCGTTAAGTACAAATACGAATAATTTTGATGTAAAGATTAAGACAGATGAAAAACAAAAAATTATGAATAAAATCATAAATGTATTATTTTTACATCCTCTTGGGACAAATTCTAGTTTTGTTCATGAATTTTACTATTTTTCGAAAAATCGTTGGAAAAAATTATTTCAAAATCATGGATTTACTATTATAGATATAGAAAATGGACCATATTTATATTCGGGTCATAACATATTAAAAAATAAATTACTTGGATTGAGAAGAATATTGGCAAAAATTGGGTTTGCAGGGTCATTTTGCTTTGTTTTAAAAAAATAAACATTTAACTTTGCAATAAATAGTTTAATAAGATTGAAATTATTAATTGGTGCTTCAAAAGATTTTAAGTTTCATCTAGAAGAATTTGGTGAGGCTTTAAAGAGACAAGGAGTAAATTGCGAGATAGTAAATGTAACAGACTATGGAAGTGGATTCCTAAGTAAGAATATAAAAAATTGGTTTTCAAATAAAAAATTCAGAAATTTAATTACTGAATTGAATCCAGATATAATTCTGATTGATGGTAGAACAGTTTTTGGCAATTATGCCATAAAGGCAGGGTTTCCACTCTATTATCATATTAGAGGAGATGAATGGGCAGAAACACAATGGGCATTACAAACGTTACATACAAATCTTCTAAAAAGACTAGTGATATGGTTTAGGATTAAACGTGCAGAAAAATGTTATAAAAATTGTACTATGATAATTCCCATATGCAAGTATTTGGATAATATTGTAAAACAATATTATCCAGAGAAAAAGACCTATGTTTTACATGGTGGAATAACTCCGTCTAGATGGTATCCATCAAAAGGCATGACTCTCAAGC
>JBOGRE010000383.1:0-4952 GCA_050749345.1 Nitrosarchaeum sp.
TGGTGGGGGAGGGGAGATATTAGATGATTTTGCTCTAGCCTTTAGTGCACTCTCTACAGGAGGTACAAGTCCAGACTCTAAAATATTTCAGGGATTTACAACACCAGAATATGCTGTGATGATTGCTGCAATGATACTTGGTTCGCTTCCGTTTAGCTTTCATTATGCATTTGTTAGAACAAAATTTCTTTCAATTAAAGTAACAAAAGAAGTTGCAGTATATTTGGCTCTGTTAACAGTTTTTTGTATCATATTCATATTCTCAATGGATGTAAATTGGCTAGATAGTGTATTCAACATAGTTTCAGCCAGTACTACCACAGGATTTGCTACAATAAATCTTGAGAACTTGAATCCAATAGCGTACACAGTCATGATTATTGCCATGCTAATAGGAGGTTGCGGATTCTCTACATCTGGAGGCATAAAGATTTTCAGATTTATGCAATTATCTAAACTGAGACATATTTTTAACATTAAATCTGTAAAGATTTCAGAATCAGATAAAAAAGACATTATCATCGGAATCACAATATTGACAACGATGATCATAACCCCATTATTAGTTGCAACATACATGGTCTCGTTAGGATATGATTTTCAAAATGCATTCTTTGATGGTGTCTCTGCAATAACAACCACAGGGCATAATACAGGGACAGTAAGTCCCGCGCTGGATCCATTCATAACAGTGGTTTTTGGGTTTATGATGATTATGGGAAGAGTCGACATAATTTTAATCGTATACATGTTTGTCCCAAAACTAATGAAGTAGACATTGTCAAAATGGAATATTGAATATGGTTTACACAATATTTGTTTAATTATTTTATTAGTTTTACATGATTAAATATTAAAAATCTTATATGAATATAAAATAAATTTAGAAAAATTACCAAAATTCAAAAACATCAAGATTGTTTTCCTAGTCACCCTATTTTTGATCATACACAGTATTGAATTTTTAAAGAAAAACGTCAGATCACAAGTATTATTTATAGTGAAATTTTGTTTATAAAAGTGAATCCACATAAATTTCATGGCAAAGATATCCCACATATCAAACTAGACCCAAATATGACAATTGAAGATCTGGTGGATGTTTTTGCAAGTTCTGGATTTAATGGCAGACAACTAGGTGAAGCTGCAAAACTATATGCAAAAATGATCAAAGAAGATGCGACAATCTGCCTTACGGTTTCAGGTGCCATGACACCTGTAGGATTTGGAGGAATTATCAAGACTTTGATTGAACGTGGATTTGTAGATTGGATTGTAACAACTGGTGCTAATGTTTACCATGAAGATCATTTTGCATGGGGATTACCTGTCAAACAAGGGCATTTTGATGTAGACGATATGAGATTATATGAAAATGAGATCGTACGAATTCGAGATGTATACATAAAATTCCATGAAACATTAGAAGCTGAGGATCTAATTATACAAAAAATGTTTGCCAATGATTTTACAGATAAACCATTTACAACTGCGGAATTTTGTAATCTAATGGGCAAGATTAGCAAAGAAAAATCAAAGTATCCCGAAAAAAGTTTCATTACAACTGCTTATGATTATGATGTTCCTGTGTACATTTCTACCATTAAAGACTCGTCATTGGCACTAAACTTGGCAGTGCATAGATTGCATGATAAAGTATACAGTTTGGATTTTGTAAAAGAGATAATCGAGCAAGCATCAATTTTATACAATTCAAAAAAATCAGGAATAGTTGAGCTTGGCGGAGGAGTTCCAAAAAACACAGCACAACAGACAGGTCCTCTTTTAGATCAGATATTACAAAGAAACGATGGTGGACAAGATTATGTAATTCAAATCACAGATGCAAGACCAGATACAGGTGGTTTATCAGGTGCAACACTACAAGAAGGAAAAAGTTGGGGCAAAGTTCAAGACGCCCATCATGATATGATTACAGTTTATGCAGATTCAACAATTGCATTTCCTATTTTAGCATTGTATGTACTTAGTAATCAAAAACCGAGAGAACCAAAAAGACTGTATAAAAAATTGGGAAAATATTATGAAAAACTACAAGCAGATTATTTGAAAACACCTAACACAAAAACTAGGAAAAATAAGAAAGACTAAAACTTGTTAAAACGTGCACGTTCTAGGTCTCTGTCGTCTTTAGATTCTTTTTTCCATTCTTTATAATGATCTTTACATAGAACAGATTTTTTGCCTACAGCACTTACACGTAATCCTGCATTTTCTACTTTGACGGTGTTCAATGAACGAGTGCCATCTTTTTCGCAGCCATCAACATTACATTTAGCACCTTTTGAAATAATACCCATGATTATAGTTAAATAAGATGGTATTTATGTTTGAAAATGATTTTAAGACAAATAATTGGATTTTGAACCACACCACATTTACGAAATATGATCAGATTCTATTATACATCGTTTATAAGTGGAATATTTTTTTCTCAAATTATGGGTGGAACAAAAAAAGTAACTCCAGCAAAACAAGACAAGTCTCAAGGAACAAATGATTCAAAGGATTCAAAAAAAGGAAGAAAAGACAAGGGCGAAAGCGGTCCACGTAAAGCAGAAGTTACAGTCATGGTAAATGAAAAAGAAGCGTTAAAAATAATTCAAAGTTCAAAAGTTGTAACAGTTCATGATCTTGCAAGACAAACAGGAGTTAAAGTTTCAGCAGCAAATAAATTTTTAATAGATTCAACAAAGAAGGGACTTGTCAAACGTGTTGGTGGATATAGTGGCCACCGCATCTATCAGGCAGTTTCCTCATAGAGACAAAAAACATCTCCAGATTTCACATCTTTTAGAGCATCTATGTTTCCCAATATTTTTCCAATCGGCGTCATTATTTTTCCGGGGGAAGTATCTTCAATGAAAAAACAAATGCTTCCAGCTGATGATAAAAATGCAATATCACCTTTTTTGAATTCTTTTGTAGATCTTTCAATTCCAGAATCAACTGCAGTCTCAAAGTACGCTATATTTTTTCCTAGAAAATGAGCATGTCCCTCAAGTGGCAAAGATCTCATTATTGTACTAACAGTTCTTGGTGACAAATGTCGTTTTAGATCACATTGGATTTTTGCTTTTCCTTTAATTTCCAAAATCAACTGTTTTCTTGAGACTGATTTAGAACTCAATTCGTACTTTAGAATTATTGGATTATATAACGCTTTGAGAGAATTTGTGTACTTGTCAGATGTTAATGAACCTGAACTAATTGTAGAAGAGCCAGAAGAATATGTAGAAACTCCTGAAGCTGAGGAAATTTTTGAAGGCGATATAGAGGTAAACACAGGATTAAACAAAGCATTAGACACTTATCGAAAATTAATTGAAAAAAATGAAGGTCTAGAACCATTAACGGAAAAACAACAAGATGCACTTGAAAAAAGAATCAAGGAGATTGAAGCACGAGAGGTTGTAGAAACAATTGAAAATCATGAACCAGTAGAGATTCCTTGTGAAAAAGGCAAGATTGTAATTGGACCACCAACATTGACAAGATTTGAAAAAGCAAGAATTATGGGAGCAAGAGCATTACAATTATCACTGGGGGCACCTCCATTCATCCCAATTCCAAAAACAGCAAGAATATCACTAGACATTGCAATGGATGAATTAGAACAAAGAGTAATTCCAATTACCATCAGAAGAGTACTCCCAAATGGAGATTATCAAAATATACCAATCGACTACTTTGATTAAGTGAATCAATCGTCGATAAAACTTAATAGAACACAAAATCGCAAAATATTGAATAATGCTCATGGAAGAGATTAAGGAAGAATATGGTCAAGAGCAGATCAATAAATCTGATGACACCATAATTTACATTCGAAACGAACCAGTTATGCAATCAGCTATAGAGATCCTGCCAATATTGGGAAATAAAAAGAAAGTGATTCTTAGAGCAGTGGGTAATTCAATTCCAAATGCAGTTGCAGTTGCAAACATCATTACAGAAAAGATGTTGCATGGAAATACAAAAATTCAAAAAATAAAACTGGATACAGAAGCTGCTGCCGGGATAGGAAGAATGACTTCAAATATTGAAATTATTTTAATTAAAATCTAGTAAACGCTTCCAGGACCTTTTAGAAGCATGTTTTCACATTCTTTACAAACTTTTTCATCAATGTTGGATTCAAGATTATGATGAATTTCACAAATCAACAAGCTTGATTTGATATAGTTGCAAAGACCAATAAATTTTGAAAGACTGGATGGAGTATAAGCCATATCAGATGAGAGGTTATCAGTTAATTCATTGATAAGAGTAGAGACTTGTTTTTCTGCCAAAAGTTTTGCAATCAAAGATGGATCACCACGTGTTCCACGAATGTAATTGCTTATAGCTGCTTGGGTAACACCCAACATTTTTGAAATTTCATCTTCACGAATACTATGATCTTCTGCTAGTTTTTTAGCAAGAATTGCTCTTAATGCAGGAATCAGGGTTTTTGATTCAATTTCTGCTGGAAGTAACATTGAATCACAAAGTTCGGATAAAGGATTTAAAGTTTGCAATTAAGTTGCCTAATTACGAGTCTAGAAATCATTAGGCTAACCTATTTTAGTTTCAAAAGTAGAATCAAGTTATTGGAGAACATTTCCAAAAAATTGCATCAGATGTTAAAAGAATCATGTGAATCATGCAAATCAAATACAATAGCATTATCAGGAGGATTAGATAGTACAGTAATAGCACATTTTCTGAAAGAACGAAAACCACAGACAGTTGCAATTATAGCAAAAGACTTTGTTGCAAGTGATCTTACATATTGTCAGAGAGTTTCAAAGGAATTTAACATACCATTAACAATTAATCAAGTAAGCACTGCAGATATTCTAAGTGCAATAGAAGAGACAGTAAAAATTCTAAAAAACTTTAACGACATAGAAATTAGAAATAATGTAGTGATGTATCTTGCAATAAAG
>JBOGRE010000384.1:0-1580 GCA_050749345.1 Nitrosarchaeum sp.
GATTTGAACATGTTTTGAGATATGATAAAGGAATTACATCAGACCATGTTATGGCTAGCGCTTCAGTTCCTGTAAGTTTTGATTATGTTAGTATGGATGCAGAGCAATATGACACACAAACAAAGAAATACAAAAAAGATACACGCTTTTTCTGGGATGGTGGCATCTTAGTCAATACACCATTAATGCAAGTTGTTGTATCTCAACGCCAGTATTGGTACTTTGGAAAGGAGGTAAAAAATGCCATGCCAAAACTTACTGTGTTTCAAGTAAATTTACGACCTTCACGAATTGATACTGTTCCTCAAGATCATGATGGTGTTAAAAATAGAACTTCAGACATAATTTTTGGCGATAGAACTGAAAATGACGAAACGAATTTATTAATTTTTCAAGTATATCAAGAATTAGTTAATAACTTAATCAAGACTGCAAGAGAACATGGAGTAAAACAAGATATCATTGACAATATTCTTGATCAGTCAGTCTCTACACAAGAACGTTTTATTGGAGTTAAAGCAAATACTTACCGTGATATGGTAGAAGGTGCTCTTAACATAGGTGAAATAATAAGAATAGAACGAAAGCATGATGAATATTCTATTTCAAATAAAATTTTTGATTTTTCTTCAAACACCATAAAACATCTTAAACAAACAGGCTATGATGATGTGGTAGATTATTTTAAAAAATGTTACGGTTTAGAATATCTAACTTCAATAGGCTTGCAATACAGCAAAACATAGATCATAATCTTGTGATAATGCTCATCTATTTCTTAATGTATGTTTTATAATAAGATAACTTGATCCTAACTTTGCATTATCTAATTGCTTTAGAAATATTTTTTTAACACAAAAAGGAAAGATAAAATTATTACAACGTAAAATTCCTCGAAGGTTATGATTTTTAGAATGTAAGCACAAATTCAATATTTAAAAAATGTAAGCATTATCTATTTTTGTAAAAGTCTTTATTTGCTATTGATTCAATGTATAACCAAAGCTCAGATTCAGATGCCTTCGAGGATGTTGCAGAACCAACAAAATTCATGAAACCAAGAACTGGAAATACTATCATAGGTATTGCACTAATGAATGTGTTTTTGCCCCATTCTCCAGTGCCGATTGCTATTCTACATTGTTTTGATGATTTTGTAGTTAAGGCAATGGACAGTGCTCGTCTGTTACCCGTAGCTGTTCTAAGTTTACCTGTCTTTCTTGCATGAATTAGACACCAACTCTTCTTTGTCTCATCGTATGAGTAAGCAACCTCGTATTTTCTTGCTTGTAAATAGTTGACTATTCTATGAGCAAGTTCTCCGGCAGTTATCGGCATGTTTTCATAATTCATTGTTTTAGTCATTGTTTACAAAACCGCATAGTTGGATATATATGTGAGCATCCACCAATCGCATATTCCTAAATGCAAATCATTCTATTCAAATATTTATACTAGTTTTCATAACATCCTAATTGGCTTATTTCTTTTTCAATTATTTCTAACCACTAGTACAATATCATATCGTTAGTCATGATGCAGATTTTTATGCGTAAGTGGGTGGAATTACCTTTTTATTG
>JBOGRE010000385.1:0-1802 GCA_050749345.1 Nitrosarchaeum sp.
GTTATACATAGTACAATTCCACCGAGAACAACTGAAGACATTCAAAAGCGACTTGGCATTCCTATAATTTACAGTGCTACCCGTGGGGTTCATAAAAGAATGATCAGAGATCTGACACGATACACAAAATTCTATGCCGTGTATGATTCGGCACCAAACGCAGCATGGGCAAGCAAAATGTTTGTTCGTAGAATGAAAAGGACGGGGATAAGAACAAAAAAGATGAGCAGCCCACTTGTACTAGAACTTGCAAAGATTGTTGTCGATACGTCATACTATGGCTGGTTAATAAACTACGCACAACTTAGCAACATGATTTCTATCAAAAATAAAGTAGATTATGATGAGATGTGGACTTTTGCAGATGAGATTCAAAAATATCTTGGGAACAGACCGAAGATGTTTCCAGGTTTCATAGGAGGACATTGTCTTGATGGCCAAGAAATAATCTATATCAAAACAGAGAATGGAATGAGGCCAATAGCAATACAAGAATACGTTGAAAAAGATCTGAAAAATGACATCTTGTCGTACGATGTACAACAAAAGATACCGATCTTTGACAAAGTCGTACACAAGTGGAAACGCACCTTTTCTGGCACAATGGTTACACTGACTTCACGGACAAACCGCTCTATCAAAACAACAGACGAACACCTGATGCTATGCTCTGACGATTTATCTACAAAATTCGCAAAGGATGTTATGATAAACGATACAATCCCATTCATTTCAAGTCTTCCTGATCATAACATCAAAGACCAATACGAGTTTGAAACAAAAAACTGGAGATTTAGATATAACATGCCTAAATCAATTCAAATCACACCGGACTTTTGCAGGCTGCTTGGTTATTATGTTTCAGAGGGATCTGTGAGTAATTATGGAAAAGGATACTCTGTCAGATTCTCCTTTAACAAAAAAGAACTCAAATACATAAAAGATGTTTGTATCAACATCGAAAAACTTGATCTTAACTATTACACATATTCACAGGACAATGTAACGCATGTAGGTGTCAAATCTACCCCGTTTGCTTTGTTCATATCGGACACCTTGGGATGTGGAAGATCTTCAAACGTAAAACAACTACCAGACTTCATATATTTTGCACCAAGAAACTACAAAGAAGAATTCCTTGCAGGCTATCTGAGAGGAGACGGTTCGTTCTCACCTCAAATAGGAATGGTTCAGGCAGGAACTGCCTCAAAGATGTTAGCTGCAGGTCTGGATATTCTACTACTGTCCATGGGATATGTTATGACATGTGGAAAAAGCATACACTCTCCAAGTATAATTAGCGGGAGGACAATTAAAGGAGGCCTTCTTTATACACTAGTATCCAAAGGGCAGAGTCAATATAATGAACTGGCAGATATGGGAGGATTTGAGCAATTTAACCAAAGAACACACTCTAAACAACTCTGGCACATGTTGAATGAAACCCTCTACATGATTAGAACAACTAAAACAGTACACGAAGAAAGAGAACAAGATGTGTATTCTCTAGATACGAAAAACCATTTGTTTGTATCAACAAACGGGCGCCTCATCCACAACTGCGTGATACAAAATCTTGATCTAATGTCTGATGAAACACTCAATCTCATTAAAGAAATAAACGCTGATTATGCGAAAATTCTTAAACAACGAAAAAAACAAGGGAAGAAACATTGAAACTACAAACAAAAATCTATTCTAGTCTCAGAACAGTACAATGGAAAAATAATGCTGTTGTAATGATCGACCAAACCAAATTGCCAAACAAACTGGTCTTTGTAAAATATAAAGACTATAAGGAT
>JBOGRE010000386.1:0-2358 GCA_050749345.1 Nitrosarchaeum sp.
TCTGGGATTGATACTGCTGTAGCATTGTCTGGGATTGATACTGCTGTAGCATTGTCTGGGATTGATACTGCTGTAGCATTGTCTGGGATTGATACTGCTGTAGCATTGTCTGATACGTCAGAATTTACAGGAATGGGGCCTATTGATTCTGAAAGAGTTTCTGTATTATTTCCAGGCATTTCTTCTCCATACGCATGACCCCAATAGCTTGATGAGATGGAGATAGGGGCAGTAATAGCAGATACGATAAGAATTGCAACAAAACAAAATGAAAGAGCTTGTTTGAGGTTATGAAATTCAAATTTTTCTTCCTCAGAGCGAATTAAAATATATCCCGCAAGAGGAACCAGCAACAAGAGTATTGTTGGATTTTTTGTGTCAACAACATCATAGGTTATTCCTATGATATCATTTTTAATTGAATTAGAAATTTCAAAAAGTGAAGCTACTTCATTTTGTAAGATTGAATTGTCTGAAGCTGTTGGTTGTACTAACAAAATTTTATCCAATATTCTTTTGACATTAGTTTCTAAATTATCGGTGATAAAATATTGCTCAAAAGATTGTTTTTGGTTTCCAATCATGGTAGCTAGAACATTGGTTTGTGTTTGTTCATACCATGTCGGATTGTCTGCAACAACCTGTTTGCTGTTAAATCGAATTCTGTCAGAATTCCAAATTCTTTCCATTGATGTTTGCCTATCAGAGTTTTGTTTTAATGCAACAATTGTGTTTTGACCAAAATCATCTACTGATATTTCTAGTCTTTCAGATAGGTTGATGGTTTTGTGCATTCCTTGTGTTGTTTCGGTTAAATCATTTTGTTTTTCTTGCTGCGATAAATCATTTGTATTAATTGCAATACCTTCTGCAAGATCAATTTGAAAATGTTTTGGACTGTTGATGATGCTTGCCGTTGTTTGCGAAATTTTTTCTTGCGTATTTTCAATAGCATTCTGTTGGGCATGGTTAGAATTGAATGCCATTGAATCAGCACTTGCAATTGTCAATGAAGAAATTGCAAGCAAAAAAAACAAGGAAAGAGAAATTATTTTTATTTTCAAAATATTTCTCTCCCTTTTTGTAGTGCACTGGCAGATGGGATCTTTATGGAAATTTTCCCCAAATTGCAGGAAGTTAATGATGAGGTTTTCTGGTCTACAATTAAGATTAGGGATAGAAATTCCATACTACCACCAGAAATCCCATCTACCATGCCTAGAGAAATTGATTGAAAATGACCATTAAGCAGGTCGGAATTATGTGGTTAACATGAGTACCAGACTGGCATTATATCATCAATACGGATCCATTTTGGAATTTGCTGTTTTTTGATTCAAACTGTGTTTTTTGAGATTCTTGTTACATTTTTTACAAAAGAATTTTCTCTTATTTGCTGGAAGATAAAGATGTAAATTCTACACTGGCAAATGTACGTGAAATGTACATGTTTCTATAAAGAAAACACCAGCCGAGAAGCTGGGATCAAATTGAATTTAGGTCAAAATAAAATTAAAGAATTGATAAAGATGGCATCAAGTAGCAATTATTCCAATGTCTAAGTGATTATTCATCATTGAGTGCATTGGCTTGCCAGCAGGAATAACATGCGTATGCAATGTATAATGTCCTTTATCAAGTGGGCTAAATCTCACAACATATTTTCCATTGCCTATATCTTCGGCGTTAAACATTCCACCTAACATATTCATGGTTGTCATCGATGTTCCCTTTTCTATTCCAATTATTACTTGAGCATTGACAAGTGGTTTTTTGGTCTCTTTATCTAAAACCAACAATGTGATTTTTGATTCTTTGTTAGTCTTTATCACCTGTGCTGATGTGACTTTAACTATCACATCCTGAGGAATTTGGTTCATCATATTCATCATATTCCCAGTTTTCATCATTGAACCCATGTTTGATCCAGTTACAGCGTTTGCATCTATGTTTAGAGAATGGTAAGAAAAGGCTGTTGCAAAAATTCCTATTGCTACTATGATACCAATTATCAATTTTTTCATTTTGTAACTCTGTATTGTGCTTATTATTATATCAATCCAGCACTTTACATTTGTAAAGTACTATTGTTTAATATGCGAAGATGTTGTCTAAACTAAAATGAAATTTAGTTTTGGAACAAATTTGGAAAAATGTCTTTATGTGATGTGGCAAAACTAGCAAAGTGGTTTTAATTAGTATGAATAAAAAATTAACAATACCTAGTAACAAGAAACTCATTGCTATTAGCGTTGGAATTATGGTAATTGGATGGGTAATAGCCATCCAGTATGCTCTTAACACACAAAATTCAGCTTCTCCATTGTATTCAAGAACGGTAGGATGGCAACATATACA
>JBOGRE010000387.1:0-9134 GCA_050749345.1 Nitrosarchaeum sp.
ACTTTACTGCTAGTCTTGAATTTATGGACGTGCCAGTACTCAACAAATTTCAAGTTGCAAATCAATGTGGAAATAAAATGTTTATGACCCTACTTTTGAAAAAATACAATGTCCCTACACCAAAGACATATTTTTCATTTTCAAGTGAAAGTGCATCAGAAAATATAGAAAAAGTTGGATATCCTCTTGTGATTAAACCAGTCATAGGAAGTTGGGGCAGAGGAGTAATGCAATTAAAAGATAAAGATACCGCAGATGCATTATTTGAGATTAGAGATATTACAGATAGCCCACATGATAGAATTTTCTATCTTCAAGAATTGATAAAAAGACCACCAAGAGACATTCGAGTTATCACAATTGGCGATGAGCCAATATCTGCCATGTATAGAAAATCATCAGGTGGTTTTAAAACAAACATAGCATTAGGAGCAGATCCAGAATTATGTGAGATCACAAAAGAGATCGAAGATGTGGCTACAAAGGCATCAAAAGCTATGGGCGGAGGAATTTTAGGAATCGATATAATGGAGGATGAAAAGCGAGGATTGGTAGTACATGAGGTTAACAATACTGTTGAGTTTAAGGGATTGGCAAGAGTTTCACGACGAAATATTCCAAAAGAAATGATAAAATTTGCTTTAAACTATGTTAGGAAATAAATTATACTTCCTTGCGGGGGGATTATCATGAAAGTCGGTGTTGTAGGAGCATCAGGTTATGTTGGAGGAGAAACACTTCGCCTCTTAGTAAATCATCCAGATGTAGAGATAGCAATGGTCACCTCACGACAACATGTTGGCGAATATCTCCATAGAATTCAACCTAGTTTGAAAGGATTTACAGATCTGACTTTTTCGGAATTAGATTATGATAAAATGACGGATCGCTGTGACATAGTATTTACTGCAGTCCCACATGGAACAGCAACTGAAATTGTAAAAGCATTGTATGACCGAGGTGTAAAGGTTATCGATTTGAGTGCAGATTATAGATTGCACAATCCTGCAGATTACGATAAATGGTATGGTTGGGAACATCCACATCCAGATTATTTACCAAAATCAGTATTTGGTGTTCCAGAGTTACACAGAGAGCAAATCAAAAAAGCACAACTAGTTTCTTGTCCAGGGTGTATGGCAGTAACTTCCATGTTAGCACTTGTACCACTTATTAGAAATGATCTAATTGATTTAGAACATATCATTGTAGATTCTAAGATTGGCTCATCAGGTGCAGGTTCTGGTTCAGGAACTGCTCATGCAATGAGAGCAGGAGTTATCAGACCATACAAGCCAGCAAAACATAGGCATACAGGTGAAATAGAACAAGAGCTAAGTGAAATTGCAGGAAAGAAAATTCATGTTTCAATGAGCCCACATGCAGTAGATGTAGTTCGTGGAATTTTATGTACAAATCACACATTTATGAAAAAAGATATTGATGAAAAAGAAATATGGAAAATATATCGAGAATCTTATGGTCAAGAAAGATTTATTCGATTAATTCGAGACAAAAATGGATTGTATAAATTCCCAGATCCAAAATTTGTGGTTGGTTCAAACTTTTGTGATATAGGTTTTGATATAGATGAAGAAAATCATAGATTGATTGCTATTTCAGCATCAGATAATCTAATGAAAGGTGCAGCTGGCTCGGCCATACAAAACATGAATGTTATGTGTGGTTTTGATGAAATGGATGGCTTGAGATACACGCCACTTACTCCAGTATAGAAATGATCACAATTAAAATCGGTGGTAGTGTAGTAGATGATTTACATTCATCAACTATTTCAGATATTAAAAAAGTTGCAGAGACAGAAGGAATAATTATAGTTCATGGAGGAGGAAAAGAAGTTACAAAAGTTTGCAAACAACTTGGAAAAGAACCAAAATTTGTAACATCACCCAGTGGAATAAAAAGTAGATACACAGACAAAGAAACAGCAGAAATTTTCACAATGGTAATGTCTGGACGAATCAACAAAACAATTGTTCAAATGCTTCAAAAGAACGGGATCAATGCAATTGGTCTTTCAGGTGTTGATGCTAAAATAATTCAAGCAGAAAGAAAGAAAACGCTGTTGATTATCAATGAGAAGGGTAGAAAACAGGCAATTGACGGTGGATATACAGGTAAAATTACAAAAGTCAATTCAGTTTTTATCAAATCGCTTTTAGACCAAGGTTTGACACCTGTAATTTCACCTATTGCAATTAGTGAAGAATCAGATTTCCTCAATGTAGATGGAGACAGAGCAGCTGCATATGTAGCAGGAAGCGTAGGATCTGACAAAGTGCTGTTCATAACAAATGTAGACGGACTTTTGATGGATGACAAACTTGTAACTAAATTAACTTTAGCAGAAGCAAAGGAGATCAGACCAAAGATAGGTCCAGGTATGGAAAAGAAAATTCTTGCATCTACTGAAGCCCTAGATATGGGAGTCAAAGAGGCACTCATTGCAAACGGTCAAAGAGAAAATCCTATATCATCGGCCATTGCACACGATAACTGTACGGTGATTCAACATGACTGAAGATGACTTTATGGGAGGTCTATATCAGAGATTTCCAGTTACAATTGAAAAAGGAGTAGGATCTCATGTTTGGGATATCGATGGAAAAGAATACATTGATTGTATGGGAGGATACGGAGTAGCAATTGTGGGGCATCAAAATAAAAGAGTTGTAAAAGCAATCAAAGAACAAGTAGACAAAATAATCACAGTGCATAGTTCACTATATAATAAAACCAGAGAAGAATTTCTCAAAACATTAATAGGTCTTGCACCAAAAGGACTGACTCAAGTTCATCTAAACAACAGTGGTGCAGAAGCAGTAGAAGCTGCAATAAAATTTGCAAGAAAATTTACCGGCAAAAAAGGAATGGTTGCAATGAAAGGATCCTATCATGGAAAATCACTTGGTGCTCTCTCGTTAACATTTAATCCAAAATACAAAAAAGCGTTTGAGCCATTAGTTGAAAAAGTTTCTTTCGCATCATTTGGAGATATTGAATCTCTTCGTTCTACAATTGACGAAGATACTGCATTTGTTATTTTAGAACCAATTCAAGGTGAAAGTGGAATTATTGTTGCACCAGAGGGATTTTTACAAGAAGTAAGAAAGGTTTGTGATGAAAAAGGAATTCTTCTAATTTTTGACGAAATACAAGCAGGATTAGGTAGAACGGGACGACTATGGGCGTGTGAACATTGGAATACTGCGCCAGATATTTTATGTCTTGCAAAAGGAATTGCAGGTGGAGTTCCAATGGGTGCAACTTTAGTAAGACCAGATATTCTTGCTTCAATGAGTAAGGGAGAGCATTCTTCAACGTTTGGAGGAAACCCTCTTTCTTGTGCTGCAGGAATAGCAACGTTACAAGCACTTACACAAGATGGCTTGATTGAGAATTCTCAGAAGATGGGAAAACTATTCAGAGAAGGTTTGGAAAAACTAAAAGAAAAACACCACATAATTAGAGAAATCAGAGGAATGGGATTGATGATAGGCGTAGAATTGAAATTCGAGGTAAAAGACATCCTAATGAACCTTATGAAGGAAGGGGTTCTTATGCTGTATTCAGGTAGAAACATTCTAAGAATTCTACCACCATTAGTAATATCTAAAGAAGACATAACGAAAGTTTTAGAAACCCTAGATATTGTACTTACTAAAGAGGAGCAAAAAAATATTGTATAAAGACAAAATAGACGAAAAAATAATAAATTTCCTTAAAGAAGATTCCAGAGAATCTTTTGTAGACATTGGAAAGAAATTAAAATTATCAGAATCAGCTGTTAGAAGAAGAGTAAAAAATCTGGTAGACAGTGGAACTATCAAAAGATTTACTGTTGAAGTAGGAGAAGAAAATGCTACAAGTGCCATTGTTTTGATATCTGTAGATTCTGCAACAGACACATCAAAAGTTTCAGAAAAACTAGTAAAATTAGAAGGAGTCAAAACAGTTTATGAGATCACCGGTCAGTATGACATAATTACAATAATCAGTGCAACGAATATTTCTGAAATAAACAATAGCATAGATGCATTAAGAAAAATTCCAGGTGTAACTGACACCAATACAGTAATTATTTTAAGAAAAGTGGCATAAAACGACTTTCGGTTTATAATTTCTATACTTACCTAAATTAGGATCATCGTAAGCAATTTTCAGCGAAAATAGTACGAATATATTTATATTCTCAATTTATGTGAACGTTTTCTGTAATGAAAGATCCGAATCACTATGCAAACATATACAATGCATACGACAAAAATCCAAAGAAGATCAGAGTATTAGACAGTACTCTAAGAGAAGGAGAACAGCATCCGGGAGTTTCATTTACAAACAAACAACGAATACAGATTGCATGGATGTTAGATTATTTTGGAGTAGATCAAATTGAAATTTCACCAGTTGTTTCAAAAGATCATAAGGAAGCAACTAAAACAATTATCAAACAAGGATTAAAAGCAGACATCGTATCTCATGGAAGAGCTCTCAAAGAAGACATAGACATTTCATTGAGTTGCGATGCAAAATGGTGTGCTGCATATCTTGGAATTTCAGATATTCATCTAAAAGATAAGCTACGAATTACAAGAGAAGAAGCTATGGACAGAGCAGTTGAAACAGTAGAATATGCAAAATCACATGGACTAAAAATTAGATTTACAGTTGAGGATGGAAGTAGAGCAGACCCAGAATTTCTGTTAAAGATGTGTAAAGCAATTGAAGATGCAGGAGTAGACAGGATAAGTTTGCCAGACACTGTTGGAATTATGCGTCCAATAGGCATGTATAATTTTGTCAAAACAGTAAGAGACGTAGTAGGTGTTCCACTTGATGCACATGTTCATAATGACATAGGATTTGCAGTAGCCAATGCGTTTTCTGCATGTGATGCCGGAGTAGATCAGATACATACTACAATTGATGGAATAGGAGAAAGAACGGGCATTCCACCTCTTGCAGAGGTTGCAGTAGCATTAACATATCTTTACAAATCACCGAATGATTTCAGATTAGATATGTTGCTAGACTTGTCCAAACTAATCGAAAATTATACTTCGATTAAACCATATGACTCAAAACCAATTGTCGGATCTTCTGCATACAAACACAAAGCAGGAACACACCTTGCAGCAATCCTACGAAATCCTGCAGCCTATGAACCAATTCCACCAAGAGCAGTTGGAAATACAAGAAGAATTGTCTTTGGAGAATTAGCAGGAAAAACTGGTGCCGCATACTTGATGTCAATTTTAGGTCTTGAAAAAGATGATGAGGGTGCCAAAGCAGTAGCTACAGGTCTAAAAGAACTTAGAATGGGTGATTTAATTGAAATTCCACTAGAAGACAGACTCGAAAAAAAGATAATTAATGATAAATAAAGAGGGAATGTGAGAAGAAAACATGTCAAAATGTGAAGAATGTGATGCAGATATTTCCATTCCAAAAGATGCCGTAGAAGGAGAAATTGTAATATGTCCGGAATGTGGCGCAAGTTTTGAATTAGCAAAAGGCTCAAATGGTTTCCAATTAAAGCCTGCCCAATCGGTTGGCGAGGATTGGGGGCAGTGAGTCCTGACGTTACAATTCTTTATGATACAATCCGTTGGGAAGAAAAAGCTCTATTAGAAGCCGGTAGAAAAAAGAATATTAACATACAGATGGTTGACTGTAAGAATTTAGCAATAGATTTAGAAAAAAAACCAGATGATTACGGACCAATCATTCAAAGGTGTGTAAGCTATTATCGAAATATACACTCAACTGCAGCTCTTGAAGGGATGGGAGTAAATGTAATTAATTGTCTGAATACAGGAATTTTTGCAGGAAATAAATTATTCACGCATATGCTATTAAAAAAATACGGAGTTCCAACACCATATGCAGCTGTTGCATTTTCAAAAGATGCCGCAATAGAACATCTAGAAACACATGGGTATCCAAAAGTGATCAAACCAACTGTTGGTAGTTGGGGCAGATTGATTTCAAAATTAAATGATAAAGATTCAGCAGAGGGAATTATTGAAAGCAGAGAAAGCATGTACCCAATATATCAAGTTCATTATTTAGAAGAGTTTGTCAACAGACCACCAAGAGACATCAGAGCAATAATGGTAGGCGATAAAATTGTTGCAGCAATTTACAGAAATTCAGGAGAAGGAAGCTGGAAAACAAACATGGCCCTAGGTGGGACAGCAGAAGAATGTAAAGTAACACCTGAGATGGAAGAAATGTGCATTAAGGCAAAAAATGCAGTTCAAGGAGACATAGTAGGAGTGGATTTGATGGAAAGTAATGAACAAGGATTAGTAGTTCATGAAGTTAACAATACAACTGAATACAAGAATACTGTAAGAGTGTGTGGAGTAGACATACCTTCCTTAATGATTGATTACGCAATAAAAAATAACAAGTGAGAATTGGAAACAACATTTACAGTCACACCAAGATTTGCAGTGAAGATGCTTGAAAAAGCACTTAGATTGTACACGCCTTCACTCAATGAAAAAACAATGGCAGAATTTCTTGCAGACAAATGTGATGATTTAGGATTTGAAGATATCCACATAGACGAGGTGGGCAACATAATTGCAAAAAAAGGTACAGGTTCACCAAAAATATTACTTTGTGGACACATGGATGTAGTTCCTGGAAAAGTCAAAGTTAGAAAAGAGGGAGATTCACTTTACGGTCGTGGTGCATCAGATGCAAAGGCACCATTAATGGCAATGTTGTTTGCTGCAGCTTCAGTTCAAAACAATAACGGCACTATAATTTTTGTTGGTACAGTAGATGAGGAGGGAAATGCTACTGGAGTAAAAAATTTAGTTAAAAATCACATCGATGTAGATTATGCAGTATTTGGAGAACCAAGTGGAATAAAGCAAGTGACAATTGCATATAAAGGAAGATTGGCAATTAATCTTAAAGTAAGTGTAGATGATAGTGCTCATGCAAGTGCGCCATGGCTTTCAAAAAATGCCATTGAAGAAACAATGATCTTTTCAAAAGAACTCAAAGAAGGTTTAGAGTCAGGTCAAGAGAAAAAAAGCAAAGGAATGTTGTTAACTGTAACATTAACTGAGATCAATGGAGGAACAAGCCATAATGTCACACCAAAAGAATGTGTTTCAACTTTTGATATTAGAATTCCTGTAGATACAAATTGTAAAATAACAGAACAGAAAATTTCAGTACTAGTAAATGAAATAGCTCAGAGAAGAAAAGTTGAGGCATATTATTCAATTATAGATGAAACAGAGCCTTTTGAAGCACCACATGATTCTGCCATAGTCAGAGCATTCACTTTAGGAGTTATGGATATAGAACATACAAGACCAACTTTAATTAGAAAAACTGGAACTGGAGACATGAATGTAATAGGAAATCAATGGAAGATTCCAGTAGTCACATATGGACCAGGCGATCCACATGAAGCTCACACAATAGATGAAAGGGTATCAATTGATGAATATCTAAGAGGGATTGAAATTTTAAAGAGAATGATACACCATTTAAAAAGACTACACGATAAAAATATGCAGTAATGCTTTGGTTTGTAGGATTAGGAATTTCAGGTTCAAAATCAATTCCTGTTGAAGCCTTGGAAGTTTTATCAGATGCAGATATTGTGTACCTTGAACAATTTACCAGTCCCATTGGAAAATCAGATATGTTAAAAATCAAAAAAATGACTAATGGAGAACTCAAGCAGGGCAAAAGATGGTTAGTTGAAGATGGAAGTGAGATTTTAAAACATGCAAAAACAAAGAAGGTGGTCTTATTATCTTATGGGGATCCCTACATTGCCACTACTCATATAGAATTAAGAGCCAGAGCCATGCAAGAAAAAATAAAGACGTATTCAATACATGCATCATCATCTCTAACTTCAATGATAGGAGAATGTGGTCTCCATTTTTACAAAGTTGGAAGAATTGCAACAATAATGAGTGAGATGAAATCTCTGACAACACCATACTATGTAATTTATAAAAATATCATAGAGGGAAATCACACCGTATTACTATTAGAGTACAATCAAGACAAGAACTTTTTCATGGATCCAAAAGATGCCTTAATTGGATTAATAGAAACTGAGAAAGGACAGAAAAGAAATGTGATTGATTTGTCAACATATGCAATAGTTGCATCAAGGATTGGATTCAAAGATCAGTCAATCATATCAGGAAAAATTTCAAGTCTAAAAAAAATAGATTTTGGTAAACCACCACACACAATAATCATCACAGGAAGTCTTCATTTTACTGAATCAGATGCATTAAAAATATTTGGAAGATGTCTAGATGAACCACACGACAATTCAGAAAAAACAAAGAAGATTTCAATCCAAATGATGAAAAAATATGTCCCTATGGTAAGAGAGGCATTAGAAGAAATAATACCGTACTACAAAGATCAAAAAGAATTCAAAGTAATTCTTGAAAATGCTGAATTATATATCCAAGACTCAGAAAAATTTCTAGAAGAGGGTCAAGATGAAGTTGCAATTTTGAGTATAGGGTATGCAGATGGTTTGATAGATGCGCTGAGATTAGCAAAGGGCCTTGAGCCGAAAATGTAACATGGTATCGATGAATTAAAGTGAGAGTAGTTTTAGAAAATAATATTGGAATTAGTAGAAAAATCAATTTTAACTGAAATTTACCTAGCTGGAATAAGTGGTAAATCACACATGGAGAGTCTTAAAATAAAAAAAGGGTTTACAGAAAACATCATCAATTCAAAAATGGACGAGATTGTAAAAAACAAGTTGGTAAAAGAAGATAGGATTACGTTAACTGAACTTGGTAGGTCTTCACTTCGAGTTGTTTTGGCAGGGGGTGTTTTTGACATAATTCACCCAGGACATATTCATACACTTAATGCAGCAAAAGCATTAGGAGATGTTTTGATAGTGGTCGTAGCCACTGACAATACTGCAGTGAAAATGAAAAAAAGACAACCATTACACAGTAAAGAACAGAGGCAAGAATTAGTTAATTCGCTAGTAATGGTAGATCTTTGTCTTATAGGACAAGAAGATGACATTTTCAAGACAGTGAATCTTGTAAAACCACAAATAATTGCATTGGGATATGATCAAGTGC
>JBOGRE010000388.1:0-1596 GCA_050749345.1 Nitrosarchaeum sp.
AAATATTAACTGCTACTGTTCAACTATTGTAACCAAATCTAGTTCTCTGCCAAACTTATTGTTGTTTTATCACCGAATTGTGAATCACAGTTTTCAATTATTTTGGGTATTGAATCTTTTGTTTCTACATAGCAAGTGTCTTTATCATTAGTCAAAATTACTACCTATTCAGAGACATCTTAGTGAATTAAATTTCAAAATGAAAAAACTTGTAGTACGAGATCGATAATTGTGAAGATGCTTCCAAAAACAAGACCCATTTTATGACCACAAGTCTATAATTACCATGTACCGCCTGAACCAGAATTTGAATCGAGTTTTTTTTCAGGCAAGTTCCCATGTGCCTTTTTTGTGTGTCTTTTGAGGCGTTCCGGATCATGTAATTCTAAACCACATACATTACATTTGGTTTCATTATCTTTGTCTTTATTTCGTTTGAATAGACCCATAATGTAGTAAAATTTTGAAATACATTATAAAGGATACTAGGTTTTTGAAAATCAAATGAATCTAAAAAATATTACAGTGTTAGGCTCTGGTATTATGGGACATGGTATTGCACAAGTTTCAGCTACTGCAGGATACAACGTAGTTCTCAGAGATATCGAACAGGGATTTTTAGATAAAGCAATGGAGAAAATAAAGTGGAGTTTAGATAAACTAGTAACTAAAGGAAAAATTTCACAGCAAGAAGCAAACTCAATTTATTCAAGAATCACACCAATAGTCAATCTTGCAGAGGCTGTAAAAGACGCACAGCTTGTAATCGAGGTGGTTCCAGAAATTATGGAGTTAAAGAAAAAAGTCTATGCAGAATTAGATATAGTTGCAGGTAAAGATGTCATTTTTGCATCAAATACAAGTACGCTACCAATTACAGAAATAGCAAATACAATATCACGTCCAGAAAAATTTATTGGAATTCATTTTTTCAATCCGCCACAACTAATGAAATTAGTCGAAGTGATTCCTGGAGAAAAAACATCACAAGATACAATTGATTTAACTCAAGAATATGTGAAATCTGTAAAAAAAGAATCGGTCCTATGTAGAAGAGATGTTCCAGGATTTATCATTAATAGATTATTCATTCCAATGGTACATGAAGCATGTTACATGATGGATAGAACAGGTGCAACAATGACTGAAATAGATTCTGCAGTGAAATTCAAACTAGGTTTTCCAATGGGAATTTTTGAGTTGGCAGATTTTACAGGAATGGATGTAATACACAAGGCAACAATAGAGATACATTTACGTGATAAGAAAGTAATTTTACCACACCCAACAATAGAAAAAATGTTTGATGCAAAAAAATTGGGTCAAAAATCAGGTGAGGGATTTTACAAATATTCAGATGAAAAATATGAACGCATTCCATTATCAGAAGAGTTGGCAGACAAATGCAATCCAATACAACTTGTTGCAAATATTTTAAACAATGCAGCTTGGCTTGTTACAAATAAAGCCAGCGACATTGAGGAGATTGAAAAAGCTGCACAGTTAGGTCTTGGATTGAAAAAGCCGTTATTTGAGACAGCACAACAGATAGGAATCAGAAACATAGTAAACGAGTTAAAACAACTAGCTTTAAAG
>JBOGRE010000389.1:0-7043 GCA_050749345.1 Nitrosarchaeum sp.
TACTTAGATTGTGTTCTTTTTTATTAAGTTCAAGTCTAAAAGAAATTTTATGTATGTTGTTAATTTGATTTTAATAGCATAAATGCTGTTAATTGTTCTTTTAAATTAATAATGCCTATTTGACAAAGCGTATTTTTCCAATTGATTTTTAAAAAGCCTGATTATCCAATTATTTATGGGCAATACTGCAATTGATTCTTCTTTAAGAACAGTAGAATGGAAAGATAACAAAGTAATCATGATTGATCAGACCAAATTACCAAATCAACTAGTATTTGTAAAATATGATGATTATAACCAAGTAGCAAATGCTATTAGAACTCTAATTGTAAGAGGAGCACCAGCAATTGGAGTGTCAGGTGCTTTTGGATTGGCTTTGGCATCTTTACAGAGCAAAGCAACTACAAAAAACGAATTAATTTCTGATCTTGAAAAAGCAAGAAAAATTCTTTTTGAAACAAGACCTACTGCTGTAAATCTTAAATGGGGATTAGATAAAATTATGAAAGTCGTAAATTCTGGAACTACAGTTGAACAAATCAAGGAATCTGTAATTAATGAAGCTAAAAAAATGGCAGATGAAGATATACAAATAAACAAAACTATGGGAAAATACGGCTCTGTTTTATTTGATAATAATGACACTATAATGACTCATTGCAATGCAGGTGCACTAGCTACAGTAGCTTATGGAACAGCTCTTGGTGTAATTAGAGCAACAAGGGAAAGTGGAAAAAACATCAAAGTAATAGCCACTGAAACAAGACCAGTACAGCAAGGCTCTAGACTTACAGCATTTGAGCTAAAACATGATGGATTTGATGTTAGTCTAATTCCAGATACTGCTGTAGGATATTCTATGGCAAATGGGCTGGTAGACAAGGTTGTAGTTGGAGCAGATAGAATTGTAAGAACTGGGCATGTCTTTAATAAAATTGGAACATACCAAGTAGCAACTATGGCAAAGCAGCATGGAATTCCATTTTATGTTGCGGCACCATTATCAACTTTTGATATGAAAAGTGATGCCAAAGATGTAATTATTGAGATGAGAAATGGGACTGAAGTAACTGGAATTGGCGATAAAAAAACTGCACCTGATGACATTAATGTCATAAATCCAGCGTTTGACATGACGCCTCCTGAGCTAATATCTGGAATAATTACTGAAAAAGGCGTAGCCAAACCACCATACGAAGAATCCATCAGAAAATTATTTGAAGCTAACTAATAGAAAGTTTTTATTGATTTTAAAACTGCATTTAACAATATGAGTACTGTTACTGCACAAGCCATAAAAGACTCCCTAAAGCAATGCATGGATCCTGAAGTTCCGTTAAACATTGTAGAGATGGGATTAATCTATGGAATCGATGTGATAGAAAACAATAATGTTAATATCAAAATGACTATGACTACGCAAGGTTGTCCATTACATGAGACATTGGTTCAAGATGTTACAAGATATGCCAAAAAAGTTCCTGGAGTAAATAATGTTAAAGTTGATATTGTTTGGGAACCAAAATGGACAATGGATAGCATGACTGAAGAAGGAAAAGCAAAAATCAAAAACATGAGTTCAGCAATGACTACTCCTGCACCAATCAATTATGAAATTGCATTACCTCAAGGAGTTGGCAAACTAGTACAACAAGAAGACGGTTCAATGGTATTAGCTAATGAACATGAACAGGGATTCATGGTTAATCAAGCTATTGTAGACTTTTGGAAATCATGTAATGGACAACGCAAAGTTACTGAACTAGTTGAGATATTTGCACAACAAACAGGACTTCAAAGAAGTCAAGTAGAAAAAGAAGTACTACAATTATTGCAACAACTACGTGAAGGTGGATTGATTACAATCCAAAATCAATCTGATGCACCAAATGTTCAATTCAAAAAATAATTTTAAAAAATATAACTTGAACTTGCACCATCAAAATTAATTACAACTCCTGAAAGATACTTTATCTTATTTTCAATAATAGCTTTAATAAAATTTCCAATCTCTTCTGGTTGTCCAAGTCTTTTCATTGGTAATGATTTTTTGTATTCTTTAATATTTTCTATTAATTCTTTAGTTCTATCTGTATTAATTAGACCTGGTGCAATATTGATGCAACTGATATTTTTTGCTGCATAGTTTTTGCTTAGAATTTTAAAGACTTCACTAAATGCAGCACGATACGCAGATGATATAATTAATTTTGCATTTGGTTCTTTGATTACACTAGAACTAATCAAAAATATGTATCCTCCATCATTGATTTTGATATTTTGTAAAATTATACAAAATCCCAAAAATAATTGATTGTGATATTTATTCCAATCCTCTTCTGTTATGTTTGCAAATTCTTTGGCTGTAGGTCCACCTGTATTGAGAACCAGTACATCTGTTTGATTATAAGTTTTAACAAATTTTTTTACATTATCCAAATTTGATGTATCTATATCATTTTTTGATGCTGCAAAAACCTCAATTCCTATTGATTTCAGTGCCTCTGAAATTGCCTTACCAATCCCTCTAGAACCTCCAAGAACAATTGCTTTAGTCATATTGTTATAAGAAATAATTCTATAATTAAATTTCTTTAATCTCTGTAATTGTTCCTAACACTGAATCCATCTGAATAATGGCTTTTTTCTCATTCCATCCAAGTGCAACATACCAATCTCCTACATCTGCATCATATTTTGTCTCTAATGTCTTGATATTTTCTGGTTGAATATCATATTTTTTTGCAATACCTGAAACAGCTAAAGCAATTGCATCTTTTTCCTTTTCTAGTCTCCTTTTCATTAATCCTATTCCAGGACTCATAGTATCTCATGCTTCTTTTGTTCTAATATAGTTAATTCTCAAAATTACCCACAATGTCCAATTTTTTTTGTTGATGAATTTACAACGCTTCAAATACCTCAATTAAAAAGATAGTATAAAATGAAATTAATCCAAAAATTTTCAAATTCTTCACTTGCAAAAACTAGCACACTTGTATCTCTAGTTTCAGTTTTTGCAGTAATTGGACCTTTTGTAGTTGTATCTGCCGGTTTTTGGGATGCAATATCTCATCTACAAAAAGAGCCTGAATTTTTTTGGAGTGTGCCACACATTGTAGTTTATACTGGTGTTTCAATAACTTTTAGCGCAGCGATCATAGGGACAATTCTTTTACTTAGAAACTCTACAAAAAATTCTCTAAAAAACGGAATTATCCTAGTAATTATTGGTTCATTGATTCAGATAGTTGCAGGTTATGCAGATTCACTTTCACACGATATTTTTGGAATTGATGGTTTGATCTCTTGGTCACATCAACCGCTAGAATTTGGTCTAATATTATCTGCATTAGGTGGATTTCTAATATTAAAAAATCTGGAAAAAACAAAACTCAAAATGTTTCTTCCTTTCTCAATTATTTCATTTTTGTTTTTTACAACCTGGCTTGTTTTTAATCTAGTTTTGATTTTTGGTCACACAATACAATGTCTTCCAATCTACAAGATATTTTTATCTGGCTGTTCAATACTATAATTTTTTAACTTCAGATACGATGACACGATAATCATTACTGCACCTACTAATATCATCACACCTGGAGATATCATGTTTTCAGAGTTTGTATCTCCAAATTCTATTTGCAGATTTATTTGGTTTTCAGATGGATTTGTTATCTTTGCAGTATATATTCCACTTTTTTCAAAATCAAAATATCCAACAGACATCTTTGTGTGAATACTTTCCTCAGATATTATGTTCTGATTTTTATCTAAAATCTGAACAAATACTTGATCACCGCCAAATTCTGGCATGAACACTTTATAGTATCCAATACCTTTTCCATTAAAATTCAACTCTATATCATGTGAATTAGAAGATTTTAATACAATTTCTTCAGATATTCTATCTACTTGAAGAAAAACAAATGATATCCAAATCATTCCAATCACACTTAATACTAAACCAATTTTGAATAGGGAAATTTTCAATTCATCTAGTGAGTAAATTGTTTGTTTAATAAAATAAGCTAAGAGGGCTCGGAGGGCTTCGATCCCTCGATCTAGCGGTTCGAAGCCGCTCGCACTATCCAGACTGTGCTACGAGTCCAAACAAGTAAGAATTTAACAGGCCTAAATATCTGTCTAGATACTTTGAAAATATCAAAGAAAGTAGCTGGTGTTGAATATGCAATTAGAGATATTGTTATAGCTGCAAGAAAAGTTGAGCAAAAAGGAATGAGAGTTAATTATCTCAACATTGGTGATCCTGTCCAATTTGGTTTTCAACCTCCTGACAATGTAAAAGAAGCAATGATCAATGCAATAAGAAAAGGAGAAAACTATTACTCTGCTTCAGAAGGTCTCAAAGAACTCAGAGTAGAAATTGCAAAAAAAGAAAATGCAAAGGGACTATCAATTTCAGCTGATGATATTCTAATTACAAATGGTGTTTCTGAAGGACTTGATATGGTAATATCCTCAATTGTTGAAGAAGGTGATGAAGTACTGTTACCCGGACCATACTATCCACCGTATGCTTCATACGTCAGACTTCACGGTGGAATTCCTGTAGAATTTGCAGTTGATTTGGATAACTCTACACCTGACATTGATGATGTCAAATCAAAGATTACCTCAAAAACTATTGCCATTTGTTTGATTAGTCCTAACAATCCAACAGGTGTTGTATTTAATGAATCATCACTTAAAAAATTAGTTGAAATTGCAAATCAGCATAATCTCTACATAATTTGTGATGAGATTTATGATCAAATAGTTTTTGATCAAAAATTTGTAGGAATTGGTAAAGTAGCCGGAGATTCACCAGTTATTCTTCTTAATGGATTTTCTAAAGTTCATCTGATGTCTGGTTGGCGAATTGGTTACATTGCATTTAATCAATCCACAAAACTCGATGCATTACGAGAAAATCTTCCAAAACTTGCCAGAGTAAGAATTGCTACAAATCTTCCAGTTCAATATGGAGCATTAGAATCATTACGAGGACCTCAAGGATACATCTCTGAATTTGTATCTGAATTAAAAAAGCGAAGAGACTTGGTTGTAAAAAGACTAAATTCAATGCCTGGTTTGTCTTGCCCAAATCCAAAAGGTGCATTCTACGCTTTTCCAAAGATTGAATATAATCGATTTGGAACTGACAAAGAATTTGTACAAAAACTATTAGAATTAAAAGGGGTACTAACAGTACACGGTTCTGGCTTTGGAGAAAAATATGGTAGTGGACATTTTAGATTAGTGTATCTGCCTAGTCTTGAAGTTTTAGATTCAGCAATGAACAAAATAGAAGAGTTTGTTAGTCAATAATTCCAAACTGATAACTTTTCTGGAATTATCTCTATAATACAATCAGTATTGTCTAGTAACTCTATTGCAGATTTGTTTTGTATGCTTTTGAAATATCTTGCAAGTATTTTTTTTGCAATTTGCTTTACTTTACTGTTTTCTAAAATGATATTTGCAATTCCCTGCCCCATTACGCCATATATTGGAGAATTAACTCCAACATCTACACAAAATGCGACTTTGTTGTTTTTCTTAACATTTTTTGCCTTTTGTGTATTGGTGTTTGTACCTATGTATATTTTTTTTGAACTATACATATACCAAACAGGTACTATGTGCGGAGTTTTGTTATTTCCTATGGTTGTAAAATGTAAAATTTTTTGAGTTTTTAAAAATTCATCCCTAGGATTCATGTTTTCTAAATCCCAGCAGTATCATAAAAACGCCAAAGCAAATCATGCCTATTGATATTTTTTCATTAGTGAATTCTGAATTTATAATAAAGTCCTCCATAAATTCTGGACCCCAAAGAATTAGTTGTCTGACAAGAACAATTCCTGCCATAATTAGAAAAAGCGAACCAATTGCAGTATACCAATTTCTCCCTCGTCTGTAATATTCATGGCTCATGACTAGCAAAATTATACTTAGATAATTTTGATACCTGGATTTTTTATCTTGTTTCTTATCATTGCATTTAGCAATAATGGAGTTGAAATCTCTGCAAGATATGATAATTCTCCTGGTCCCAAGTAAATTGGTCTTAATCCTTTAATTTCATTAATCAAACCATTTACCACTTCAATTGCTCCTGTATCATCACCACATACAAAAATATCATAATCGAGTACCATTGTTGGATTCACTAGTTTCTTTTCAGAAATCACATGAAATGCAGAAACCAATTTTGATTTGTTTTTCATATATTTTAAAACAAGTTGATATGAGAATGGTTTTTTTTCTTTAATTGGAATAAATTCAAAGCCTACATCTGTTTTTACCATTGGAACAATTGGTGATACAACGACACAACTGTCTTTGACTACCGGCAAAATTTCTGAGCAGACAGAATCAATGTTCTCATAAGGAATTGATAAAATCAAAACATCACTGTCTTTGGCAACTGAAACATTATCATTTCCTGTAATTGTTCCATTAATTTGCCCAAATGATTCTTTTGCAAGATTTGTGTATTCTTTTGCAGATTCTGATGCTCTTGTTGCATCCCTGGAACCAACTATTACATTGTGATTTTGAGACCATCTTAGAGCAAAACCTTTTCCCATTCCTCCAGTCCCACCAATAATTCCAATTTTCATAATATTGTCTTGAGAATCTTATTATTATCTTTATTTGACATCCGATCAGATTGGGCTCAATTATTTTTCTGAGACATGGTCAGGCAAAAAATAATCTCGAAAGAATTCTAACTGGAAGAACTCCAGGTGTGCCATTAACTGAAAAGGGAATTGATCAGGCAGAAAAGGCGGCAAAATTCTTAGAACATATGAATATTTCTGCAATTTATTCTAGTCCTATTGAAAGAGCTAGACATACTGCAGAAATTATTGGTAAACACAACTTCCTTGATGTAACAATTGATGATAGATTAATTGAACTTGATATGGGAAAATTTACTGGCGTGCCATACGATGAAATCTTTACCAGTCATGGTAATGTTTTTATGAAATTCTATAATGGTGAATTAGAAATTGCTCATAATGGTGTTGAGA
>JBOGRE010000390.1:0-2468 GCA_050749345.1 Nitrosarchaeum sp.
GGTCTATCAGGATCGTTTAATGCTTTTTCTAAAACTGCTTTTGCTTCTTTGGAGCCTATCACACCTAGTGCAATAGCTGCCTCATGTCTTACAAACATGCTGGTATCATGCAATGTAGCATCAGCTAGCGGAGAGATACAACTAGAAAAACACATCTGACCTAATGAAAATGCGGCTTCATGTCTTACAAGTTCATTTTCATCATTTTTTAGAACTTTGGCAACATGTAGAACTTTATCTTCGCCGCCAAAATCAACTAAAATACAAGTAGCACGAGTTCTCACTACAAAATCCGGATGAGTTAAAAGATGTATAAAATATGCAGTATCTTTTTTTTCATATTTTGCCTCCATCTCTGCAAAAAGACTTAATCTGTCTTGAGTTACTGCCTGCATTTTGTTTTCAAGTTTCTTATATCCTATATTAGGTTACCCGAAATATTCACAGCATTTTGTATATGCGTTATCTATTTAATGGAAAAAAAATCAACACGGTACAATGAGTGCAATAATAGGACAAAAAGCACCAAATTTTGCAGCATCTGATTGGGTCCAGGGGGCTCCAACAAACTTTGATCAGGAAAAAGATCATATTGTTTTAGTGGAGGTATTTCAGGTGAATTGTCCTGGTTGTTTTATGCATGCGCTTCCTGAAGCAATTAAAATCTACAACAAATACAAAGACGAGGGTGTACGTGTAATAGGAATTGCCACAGCATTTGAGGATTATGATAAAAATACTTTGGATAATTTGAAAATGCTAGCTGAAACAGGCGAGGTCATTGGGGAGACAAAAAATGCATTATCAATGTACGGACAATTACAAAAAGACAACAAATTAGCATATAAAATTCCATTCCCTCTTGCAATGGACAAGTTAACTAAAACAGATGGTAAAGTAAGCGAGGAAAAAGTTTTACAGTTCATTTATGGACAAATTCCAGAATTTGATTCCCAATCAGAAGAATACAGGAAACAAATCATTCAAAGAGTCAAAGACTATATGAAAACAAAAGAGTATTCAGCAGAGACATTTGAAAAATTCGGACTGCAAGGAACTCCATCTATGATACTAGTAGATAGAAAGGGAATTCTAAGAGAGGTATCTTTTGGACAATCAGGCAATGTTGAAGCAATGATTCAGAAATTACTAAACGAGTAATTTAGAGATTAATTTTTTCCAGATTTTTTGTCTTTTGGCATTGGTGTTTTCTTTACAGTTTTCGGGTGTTTGTTTTCAAGAAGGTCTATTGCTCTTTGATTCGATATAGTCCATGCTTTAAACATCTGTCTGAACACATCATTTAGCTGTTTGTTCTGAGAATTACCAATTTGCAACTTGTAAGATTCCCAAGCATCAATAATGGATTTGTTGCTTTTCTTAAGAAATGCCAATGCCTCTTTTTCTCCCAACGAATTATGGTTTTAAAATACTAGTATTTTAGGAATACAGCTAACAATCTAACCAAGAAAAACAAACAAAACAGATAACACTACAACAATACAAAACCCAGCAATTAATGCAACTTTGGCATTATCCACAAGTATTATTTACACAAACAAAATAAAAGCAAATCTCAATTCAGAAAAAATTCCTCTATTTGTTTACTATAATTTCGTGACATGTGCAAAAACAGTTGACATGTTTTAGATTATTGGTAATTCGATATGCACAGTCCGCAATATGCTTCATAAGAAAATGTACATTGAATTTTAACTTAAGTTTTTACGAATCAATATCCCCAAAACGGTGTATTGAGTAACGTAGTCATTATCCCATAAAATGCCACAAGACAAACAATAATAATAATTGCACCTTTGGTAGAATTTTTCATATGTGAATATACAAGTTATCCAAACTTAAGGATTTAGAATAGATAAGTTAAGAATCAATGTAGTGCAGTGCAATCCTACTGCTTAAGATAAATCAACACCACCAACATTTCATGGAAACAGCCAAAATACCCAAATTCAAATGGGGTGAAATTTCTGAGCTTAATTCAGGTCATACTCCAAATGAATGGGGAATGGCACAAAAGGCAAAACCAAAACAAATCGTGATTATAGCGTATGATATTTCATGGAATAGCCAATAACTATAAAATTCAGAATCACTAAATTTTGAGTGTGGCATTTAGTTAAACTAGAGTTTAGAATCTAAGGTATCAAACTATCTGAAAAATATTTTGATCTCCAATGCATGAGTTTGTTGAAAATTTCAAGATAGTCTTTTGCTTTTGTTGTAATGTGAATATGTGCGTTGAATTCTTTGAAATTACCCTCAAAGACTAGTGTGCATTGTTTTTTAAACAATGGTATGGTCAGTCCTACTTTTTTGATTGATATAAATTCATAATTGCCAATCAGTATGATTTTACTTTTAATTACTATCTGTTTTTTTTCTTTATTTTTATTCAGATCTTTATCAACTTGATTGTTTATCAAATCGCTCCACTTCTTAGTATCAAG
>JBOGRE010000391.1:0-11461 GCA_050749345.1 Nitrosarchaeum sp.
CTACTACAAAAAACACCAAAGTCTAAACCTTTACCAGAAGTAGCAGATTGTGTCGAATCGGCTATTTTTGCTTTATCGACATTTGCAAAATATGCATACCAATTTCCATCTGTAGATTGAACCATTCGTAAAGATTTACCATTAAGCGTAACATCTGGTTCACCTTTTCCTTGATCTGTATCATGTAGATTTGAATCACGGATTACTACCTCAACTACCATAGAGCCAGAAAAATGATTGCCAAATTGAGAATTTTCAGCCGAAACGAACAGATTTGGATTACTGGCAGCTTCTGCCTGTATAATAGGGATTAAGAATGTAGAAGAGATAATTGTAAGGAATACGATAAATTTTCTGTGTATCACAACAAAAAATACCACTCATCACAAATAATCTTGTCGCATGAATTCTCTTCAGAATACTTGTAATACATGAGAGTAATTATCAAAACAGATAGAAATGTTAGTTCAGAAAACAAAGATTTTACAGATTTCACTATTAGCTATATTTTCTGCATTTATTGTGGAATTAGTTTTTGGTTTAATTTCTAACAGTCTAGGTCTGATTACAGATAGTATTCATGCGTTACTAGATAGTGTTGTTACAGCAATACTACTTTTAGCAGCTAGAGTGGCAATCAAACCTCCAGATGAAGAACATACCTATGGTCATGGAAAATTCGAATCACTTGGAGGATTGATTGGCGGAATTGCAATTTTCCTAATAGCAGGATTTTTTATTTATGAATCAATTCAGAGGTTGCAGAGTCCCCTACATAGTGCATTGCCAGGGGTTTTTGCAATTATTGGTGGACTATACACTATAGGAATAGATATTTTCAGAGTAATTCTTCTTCGAAAATCAATTAAAAAAATTGGAGGTACGACCCTCAAAGCGGATTTTTATCATGCATTTATGGATTTGGGTACAACGATAATTGCAATTGTAGGAATTGTGTTAGTATCATATGGATTCCATAATGGAGATTTTGTTGCAGCGTTAATTCTAGGAATAGTTTTAGCAATTCTCAGTTTAAAATTAATTCACAGGACAGCATTAGATCTAACAGATGTTATATCACCGGAACTTGTAAAAAAAGTGAAAGAAATTGTTGTAAATACAGAAGGAGTGATAGAAGCAGGAGCAATTCTAATGAGAAGATCAGGGGATACGATATTCACAGATGTTACAATATCATTAAGAGGAGATACAAGTTTTGACAGAGCGCATGAAATTAGCAGTATGGTTGAAAACAATATTAAAAATAAGATGTCAAATGCAACAATTACCATTCATTTTGAACCAAATTGGAAGAATGTACCTCTTGATGCAAAGATTAATGATATTGCAAAAAGTGTAGATGGTGTCAAGGGAGTTCACAATATAATATCTCACAAAACTAAAGGAAAGACATATTCAAATCTACATGTAATGGTAGATAGAGAAATTAACCTATATTCTGCGCATAAAATATCAGAGGCAATAGAACAAAAAATTCAAGAAGACATACCTGAAATAGAACATGTGACTATTCACCTTGAACCATTTCTTACGGTTCCAATAAATTTAAACGTTGAAGATAAGATAACTGAAGAGAAAATAAGAGAAATTTTAAAAAAATATACAGAAATAAAAAAAATAGGTCGTATAGTTTCTCTAAATTTTGAGAATATTCTTAAAATTGACATCGATTGTTCATTTGACAAAGAATCATCCATTGAAAAAGTCCATGACATAACATCAGAAATTGAACATGTGATAAGAACTCAAATTAAAAATGCGGTAATTACAATACATCCTGAACCTATTTGAAAAATCAAACCAAAATACTTGTAAGATACATGATAAGCATTCCAACTCCAATTCCAGACACGATTGATACCTGTACCAGTTTTTGTTCACTTTGATAAATCCATTTCAAAATTACCAGTGCAACTTGAAAAATTGCTCCTGCACCTATAGACAAGAAGACTATTGCAGTATATGGAGAATAGGAAAACCCTCCAATCCAAGTACCAAATATGGCAGGAGCGCCTGCAATTAGCCCAAGAATGATTATTTTGAATATAGGGGATTTTGTTTTGGCGAGTGGTGATGCAATGGCGATTCCCTCAGTCGTATTATGAAGTGCAAATCCAACAATCAGAAAAGTGCTCAAAGCTGCTTGTCCCAAACCAATTGCTGCCCCAATAGCTAATCCTTCACCCAAATTATGCATCCCTATTCCAATTGCAATCATCAATCCAATAGCGAATGGTTTGGAAGATGCTGTAAGACTAGTTCTTGAAGTTAGTTTTTCAGCAGAATAATACAGTCCAAGAAATGATAACATGGCAATAGTTATGATGAGTAATTCTCCATTAAAATTAGCAGATAAATTTTCTTTCGAAACCTCAAATCCTTCCAGCATTGCATCAATACCTAGAAAAACTAATAGTCCAACGGTTAATGCCAGAAAAAAATTGTATTTGTTTTTTCCAATCCTTTTGATAAATGGTAACCATAACAATCCAATCATTACAGGAATAATTCCCACATACGTTCCAATAATAGCAAAAAATCCAGCTAATTTGTAATCATATTTGAGTGCAGGAGTTGCTGCCTCAATGAATTTATCAAATCTCACACCATCATCAAGAGTAATTCCAATTGTATAGGGTTCTGCTTTATTCCAAGAAAAAGGAATTCTCACTAGTGCAGTTTCAAATCGCTCTAAAGATTTATCAGGTTCTATTACAGCAGGTTGAATTCGATCATTAACATCTGCCATTGCTATCACCACAGGAATTGGACCAGTATTTCGAACTATGACATGTATTTCAGAATCAATAAATTCAACTTTTTCGATAGTTATCTCAGGTAAAGATACACCAAATTCAAGTAAGTTTGAACTAGGACCGATGAGGTATAATACCATAATAATAAGAAATCCAAATGGAATTAAGCCACTTACAACTGTACGAATTCTGGATTTTTTGATTTCTTCCATCTAGTCTCCAGAATTTTCTTTGTTTTGAACTAAGAACAGACCAACCCAGCCTTTTTCAGAAAATTCAACTTTATGTGCATGAAATAGATACTTTCCAGGATATTGGTATTTAAATTCCATAATTCCACGCTCAGTTTGAGATAGAGTTATCATATCTGTAAAAGTTGAAGGTACAAGATCAGTCCCTGTAGGATAATAATGAAATAGATTTCCATGTAAGTGAAAATTATTAATCGGATCAAATTCTACCATATTTACAACATAGACGCGAATTAGTTCATTTGTCTTAATTTGGATTGGGTGATGTTGATAATAAAATGGAATGGAATTAGCAGCATAGAAATTATTTTCAACATCAAAATCAGTATCAAATCCATTTAGAACCATGACCATTTCGTCCGCTTCCGGTCTTGGTTCTTTTGGATCAACAATGTAAACACCGTAAAGACCATGTGAAATATGTTCTTCAAGTGGCATTACATGACAGTGATATGGATGGACACCTACAGGACCAGCTTCAAATTCATAAGTGAATTGACCGCCACCAGGACCTACAGTTTCAAATACACCGTCCATTTCTGCTGGATGAATTCCATGAAAATGTATCGTATGAGATTTTGAACCATTGTTAATGAAGTGAATACGAACTAAATCATCCTCAGTTGCACGAATTGTAGGACCTGGAACGGTTCCATTAAAAGTCCAAACATTGTAAAAAACACCAGGTGAAATTTCTTGTATTTTGTCGTCTTCTGCAATTATTGTGAATTCTCTAATTGTTTGACCATTTTTTGATTCAGAGATCCTTCCATAATTAAAATCTCTAAGATATTTTTCCGGATTGAATTCAACGGTTGAAGCAGTATAAAGTGGATCTAAAACATCTCCAGATGTTTGAATTACTTGACCTGAATGAGTGACAAACATTTTTTGTTCTAACTGAGCTTCGGAAATTGTTGAAAAAACAATAATTGTTGAGACGCAGATAATTGCAGATAGTATAATCACCATAGCAATTGATCGATTAAATTTCAAGGATAAACAATAGTATTGATTTGTTTATTTAAAAGTTAGCCTAGGCTAACTTTTTTAGCCTAATCTAAATTTATAAAGTAAAAATTAATTTCAAGTACTAAAAAATTAGGTTTAAACTAAAGAGTATCACAAATAGGTTGTGCAAAGAACAGGTATTCTTTTTGTGATTGTAGGCAGTATAATAGGCGTAGGAATAACATTATCATTTTATGGAAATCAAGTAATTTTTGAGGATTTAATCAAAGGAGAAGGTCAAGTTAAATTTGGAGAAAATTTGATAATCCCAGTTGAATTAGATAATACAAAAACTCAAACAGGAGTTTATGCAATTCAGATAATTGATTTTAAAAAAGAAATCACAGCAAAGATATTAGATCCATTTGATAAAGAAATTGAATCTCAAATAATTAATGAGGAAGTTTTTGAAGGACGATTTAACATTACAGTATCAGGAATATACAAATTAGTTATCGAAAATACAGATGAAAAAGAAATCAAAATATTTGGAGTAATAGGACCAGAACCAGATGCAGGTAAGAAATCAGTAGGATTCATTTCCCTATACATTCTCATAATTGGTTTAATTGGAATAGTAGGCGTTGCCATTTATGCAATCAAAAATCGTAAGAAATCTTTCAGTTAAGATAACTATCTATTTTTTCCAATCCTTCAATGGTTGCATTAAAGGTGTCACTGTTTTCTACAATTTGAGTTAATTTTTTAGTATTTGCAGTAAAGATAGACTTTCCATTATTATAATTTTTAAAAATAAATCCATGATCTAATAAATAAGAAAGTCTTTCAAAAACCTCACTTTCAGAAATAGAAGATTTTTTTGCCAAGAAGGAACATTCTTTTTCGCCATCTTCTAATTCAGCTAAAATGGAGGATGTAACGGGATCAAACATACAATCAACCACTTTTTCTCTATCAAAAGTATCATCCATTTCTAATCATCAATCTTTATGTGAATTTATAACTTTTCCAAGTGAAAATCACACAGGATTTACACCAATAGGATAATTAGTAAAATAGAGTAATGACAAATAATGCAAAAATTATGTATTAAAGATACATCAGGGAAAGGAGAGCATTGTTTCTGCATCGAAATAGATGCTCAAAGAGGAGTAAAAAAGTGCTGTAAATGCAATCAATGGAATGTGTATGGTAAGGACTGGACAGAAGATGCAGACTATAGATAAATTTCAGAATTTGACTTGACATCTTAGATTAGAGGCTAAAATAAGAAAGCAAGTATGAAAATTACAATATTTGATCAACCTTGAATCTCTTGAAACACATCTAATTGATACCTAGCATGGTTTTTATCGGGGTAACTAGGAATTTTTGAATACTTGAGCACTCAAGAATTTAGACACATTGTTAGGATTGTGGGAAATGATATTCCTGGAGCCAAAAAAGCCATTGTGGGGTTAACCCAGATTAAAGGAATAGGATATAATTTTGCCACAGCAATTCTAGATACACTAAAAATTAACACCAACACAAATATCGGTTTTCTATCGGAATCGAATGTTCAATCAATTGAGAAATTAATTACTAATCCTATAGCAGGAAATTTTCCAGTGTGGTTTATCAACAGAAGAAAAGATATCGAGACGGGAGCTAATAGGCACCTATTAACATCAGATATTCCTTTTACATTAAGAAACGATATCGAACGAGAAAGAACCACAAATAGTTGGAGAGGTTATCGTCATATGTTTGGACTAAAAGTTAGAGGACAATGTACTAGAACTACAGGTAGAAAAGGAGGGGCAGTGGGGGTTGCTAAAGCTGGAAAACCAGCTCCTGCACAAGCAGCAGCTGCGGCAGCTGCAGCAGCTGCACCGGCAGCACCAACAGCTGCAGCAACAAAGTCTACTGAAGAAAAGAAAGCAGCTCCTGTGGAGAAAAAGAAATAGGTGAATTGAATGGGAGATCCTAAGTATCCAAGAAAAATGTGGAGAAAACCAAAGAGGCCACTTAATTATGAATTAAAAATGGAGGAGTTGAAAACGCTCGGCACATTTGGTTTAAAATCAAAAAGAGAATTATGGAAAGCACATACAGAATTATCTCGTGTCAGACATCAAGCAAGATCATTGCTTGCTTTGAGGCAAGAGATCAGATTAGAGAAAGAACCAATTTTGATGAAGTCATTATCAAGAATAGGGTTAGTTAGTAATGAATCCACATTGGATGATGTGCTCAATCTTCAAATAAATGATTTACTTTCACGCAGATTACAAACATTAGTATCAAGAAAGTTTGGATTCAAAACACCATATCAAGCAAGACAAGCGGTAATTCATGGACACATAATGATTGGAGATAGAAAAGTAAACATTCCATCATATATCGTAACATTAGAAGAGGAAAAGAACATTCACTTTTCACCAGAATCCAATATTCCAAACATGTTAGAAAGTAAACCAAAACCTGAAAATAATGCATCTGTAGAGGCAACTGAAGTGGAATCTCAATCTACAAAATAGCAAGTTCATTAATTGAATAATTACAAGAATAACTTTAACAGTAAATAACTCCTCATAATATCAGGTAGATCAGTCATGTGCTCAATTATTGGTTATTATGGAAATGAAATGGCAGCACCAATAATAGTCAAGGGACTGAAAAGAATGGAGTATCGGGGATACGATAGTGTGGGAGTTGCAACCGAATCAAATAGCCAAATTGAACTAAAAAAAGGAGTTGGAAAAGTAGAAGAAGTAAACTCCAAAATTCAACTCGATACGTTACCTGGGAAAATTGGAATAGGTCACACCAGATGGGCAACTCATGGAAAAGTGACAGATGTAAATGCACATCCACATCCTAGTAATTCTGGAAAACTAGCAATAGTGCATAATGGAATCATAGATAATTTTGAACAATTAAAGAAAGAATTAGAAACAGAGGGATATATTTTCAAAAGTGAAACAGACAGTGAAGTAATAGCAAATCTTCTTCAAAAAAATTATGAGACCACCAAGAATGTTAGAAGTACAATAATCAAAACAGTTTCAGAATTAAAGGGCCATTATGCATTTGTCGTAATGTTTGAAAACGGACAATTGGCAGCTGCTAGATTTCATGAGCCATTAATTATCGGAATTGGAAAAAATAGTTATTTTCTCTCAAGTGATGTTTTAGGATTTATTGAACAGACAGATAATGCCATTTACATTGAAAATGGTAATTTTGTTATAATTGACAAAGATAAATTACAAATTTTAGATTTTAATGGAGAAAATGTAAAACAACAAATTACAAGAGTATCAAAAGAATTTGCGGATGCATATAAGGGGGACTATGCACATTTTACATTGAAAGAAATTTCAGAGCAACCAGATACAGTATTCAAATCAGGAGAAAATACAAAAGATACAATCAAAAAGGCAGCAGATTATATTAAAAATTCAAATAATATCTACATAACTGGAAGTGGAACAAGTCATAATGCAGCATTAATTGCAAAACAGGTTTTAGCTAAATATGCAAAAACCAAAGCAGATGCAATAATTTCAAGTGAATTACAATTTTCTTCAGACATAATTGAACCCAATTCAACATTAATTGCAATTTCACAAAGCGGTGAAAGTGCAGATGTATTAGATGCAGTAAATATTGCGAAAAAAGTAAATTGCAAGGTTATTTCCATAGTAAATTCACTTACATCATCTTTAGCAAGGGAATCAAATATTGTAATTGGGATGAATTGTGGTCCAGAGATAGGTGTTGCGGCAACAAAAAGTTTTACGTCTCAAATAATTGTAATATATAAGATCATAGAAGAGTTGTGTAACGGAAAATTTGAGATTAGCTATAAAGAAATATCAGAATCAATTTCAAAGATTCTTGAAAATCATGAACAAATTAGGTACATTGCTAAAGAAATTAAAGAGATTTCAGATATCTATGTTCTAGGTAGAGGAATTCACTATCCAATAGCTATAGAATCCGCTTTAAAATTAAAAGAATTAACATACATTCATGCAGAGGGAATACCCGGAGGTGAATTAAAACATGGTCCATTGGCACTTATGGATTCCAGTGTATTTGTAATCATAATTAATCCAAATGATTCAACATATTCTGATACATTAACTAGTGCTAGAGAGATTAAAGCACGGGGTGCAAAGATCATTGGCATATCAGATAAGAAAAGTGACATTTATGATTATTGGATAGAAATTCCAAAAACTAGTGAATTGACATATCCTATTTCAGAAACAATTCCAATACAACTGCTTTCATATTATGCTGCACTTGAAAAAGATGCCGATCCGGATTACCCAAGAAACTTGGCTAAATCTGTCACAGTGAAGTAAAAAGTCGATCATATTCTTTTTCAGATAGTATTAAAAAACGGGCAGAGTCATTTCCTGTTTTTATCATGGATGCAATAATACTACCACCTGCACCAACACCTTCTTTTGCAAATCCCTGTGAAAATGCTTTTAGTCCTGAAAACTTGGAATTCTCAAGTCCTGGGTCAACAGCTATTGCAGGAATATCTGCAATTTCTGAAATAAGAGATTTAAAATTAGCACTGTTATCATTAGATACATAAGAAGTAGTTCCAATAGCAGTATTTTGTTCATTGAATCCAATTTTTGAAGCAAATGCTAAAACTGCAGCCATTTGAGTACCTCCTGCTAACATCACTTTAGTGATTTCAGATGCAGCGCTTAACATACCAGATACAAAAGCAATCATAGGATCGCCAACTTCAGATATTACATGATAGGGATTATTAGAGGTTAATCGTCCTAATGCTGAATTAACAATTTGATTTTTTAATTCGGTTGGATTAATTGGAATACTAGAACTTACTTTAGCTTTAAATCCTAATCCTCGCAATACAGCAAGTGCAGTGGTTGTACCACCAGGAATACTTTCTCCTACTATCAAGCAATCAGTCATAGATGCAAGATTTCTTCCTACCATTCTTCCATAATCTACTGCCTGAGATACTTGGGAATCACTCATTGCAGATTCAATTAAAATATTTCGCCCATGTGATAAATCAGTTTGGATGAAAGGTAACTGAGGGTGAATTATACTTCCAGCATTAATTACAATATGAGGAATACTACAAGATTCTAATGCAGTTTTAGTAAGTAGTGCGGGTGTGGGCTTACCATCAGGAGTCATTGGAATTGTGTCAATTGTTTTACAATAACCATAGTAAAGGTATTCAGCATCTGCAGGAGGAGTGAATTTTATTGAATCTTTATCAGCGCCAGCAAATGTAATACCTGGAATTTCACATGTTTCAGTATAAGAAATTACAAGAGAGAACAAAGCGTTTCCAGATTTAAGTACATCAAAAAAATCATGAACTTTGTTCGTATTACCAAAAAATTCAAAATTATTTAAATAAGTCATTGTCCCATCATGTCAACAAACTCTTGTTCAGTTCGTTTTTTCATGACAAGATTAGTTATTTTTTCCTGTCCAATGGTAGATGTCAAAGAATGCCCATAATTATGACCGGGATAAAGAATAAGATCATCATTCAACGAATAAATAACATCAAAGAGACTATGATACAATTCTTTTGCACTGCCACCAGGTAGATCTACACGTCCACAATTTCCTACAAAAAGAGTATCACCAGAGAGAAAAATTCCATCTCCAATTAAACACATACTGTCTTTAGAATGACCAGGAGTATGTAAAACAGTCAATTTTGAATTCCCAAATTGAATTATATCACCATCTTTGACTGTAATATCATGTTTTAATTCAGATTTTTCATGCTGAATTATTTTTGCATTAGTTGATTTCATCATTCCTTCATTTCCCAATGTGTGATCAAAATGATGATGAGTGTTGATGATGTATTTTATTTTTAAATTATTTCTTTTTATGACTTGTTCAATCTGATCAAGATCCCAAGAGGGATCAATTATTACTCCCTCATCAGTATCTTCATCTTCTATAACATATGTGAAATTCTGCATATTTCCAACTTGTATTTGATGAACTTTCATAATACACCATCTTCAGCTTCTGGAGGAATTCCTATTTTTTCAACAAATATCTCACCACACAAATCTCTTCTTTTTGACATTCCTCTCTTCATTTTATGAAATGTAACTGTCATATCACTTTGTACAAAGATATTTGCAGTTGCTCCATTATCAGGATTAACTCCAGATGGAATATCAACAGCAATTTTAAAGCAATTTGAATCATTTATGTATTTTATTGCACTTGCATATGGTTCTCTTATTTCTCCAGAAATTCCAGTTCCCAATATGCCATCCACAATTATGTCTGGAGTTAGATCAAAATTGGTATCCATACAAAATATCAATTTAACAGATGGCATTTTTTCTAGTAGTGACCAATTCCATTGACTTTCTTCAGTTTTGATTTTATCTGGAGTTCCAAGTAAAACCACTATAACTTTTGAACCATAACCCGCAAGATGTCTAGCCATAACTAATCCATCTCCACCATTATTTCCCAGTCCAACAAAAACTAAAATATTCTTTGATTCAAGAGTATCAAATTTTTCTGCCAATCTTTTAACTGCTATAGCACCAGCGTTTTCCATCATAAATTTTTTTAAAAAACCCATACGATGTCCATTATTTTCTATTTGCATCATTTGCTCTACAGATATTTCCATAATTAGAATAAAAGAGAAGCAAAATAAGAGCTTTGGCAAACGATTTATCCTAGGTTTTGTACATACATGAATATGACATTGAAAAATGTAAAGATATCTTTGAATAAAATTGCAAAATCATTATTAGAAGTTCAAGATGCAAGAGAATTTTTGATAAAAAATACAAGAGAGATAATAATTTTATGTAGTAAATCCATCATATCAATACATAAAGGAGATATAAAATCTGCAAAAAATAATTTAAGACAAGCAGACATGTTGTTAAAAAAATACAAGAAAAAAGCTACTGCTGATCTTCAAAAATACATGATTACCCCAGAACAGGAATTTGTTGAGGCAGCATCTTTAATTGCCATTGTTGAAAAAAATGAAATTCCTTCAGAAAAAGAATTAGATGTAATGCCAGAATCATATGTTTTAGGATTAATGGATTGTGTTGGAGAATTAAAACGAATGATTTTTGATAAAATTAGGATTGGGGATGTAGATAATGCCTCAAGAATTTTTGAAATAATGGAAAATTTGTATTTACATTTGTATCCATTTTCAATGTATGATAAAGTGGTAAAAGAAGCTAGAAGAAAAATTGATGTAGATCGGATTTTAGTTGATGATGCCAGAGGTGCAATCACAGAAGAAAAAAGACGCTCTGAATTAATCAAAGCAATAAACAAATTACAAAAATAGAATTTGCATAAAATGAAATTAGATGCGGGTGGTGGGATTTGAACCCACGAACTCCTAAGAGACTAACCCCTCAAGCTAGCGCCTTTGGCCAGGCTGGGCGACAC
>JBOGRE010000392.1:0-5109 GCA_050749345.1 Nitrosarchaeum sp.
AAAGTTTGATCTACTTCCAATTAGCATTCCTTCTCCTTTATGGAGCATAGATGCTGTATCTACACATACTCTCTCACCATCTCCCACTTCTTTAATTTCGATAATTTTTGCGGGCTTCAAATCAAAACTCCTGGTTCCCAAGTATACCATGGCCTCTCTAACCTCGTTAATTGAGGCTGTATTGAAAATTACTCCATCTACTCCTACTTCTAGAATTGAGAACATTTTTCTGACTTCTTCAGGTGTATTTGCTATGGCAAAGATTTTAGTATTGATCTTGTGCAGTTTTGCAATTATATTTTCAAGTGGAATAATTTTCCAATCTTTTACTTCCACTATCACAAAATCCAATCCTTTCTTTGCTACTGTTAGAATATTTTCTATATCTTTATTAGATAAAACTTTCAATTTTCTACCTATTTTTTTCCCCTTCGGTTTTACAGATACTTCTTTTTCAATTATTATATATTTTGCAGCGGATGAAGGATATACTGTTTCTAATTTCGTTTTTTTTAAACCTACTTTCTTTGGATCCAGATATACCATTTTGATTCCCTCTTCTTGTAATTGAGGAAGAAATTTTGTTAACTGTGCTTGAGACACTTTGGGTGAAATTATTAATTCTCTAATCTTGCTCAATTTTTTTCATTGCTTCCTTTGCGGATTCTTTTTTGAAAATTATGGATGCTAGTGCTTCTACCATTTTTTCTGGTCTTTTATGTGCAAAAATGTTTCTTCCGTATGTCACTCCTTTTGCTCCTGCTGTCATAGCATCTTCCGTCATTTGAAGAACATCTAAATCTGTTTTTGCTTTTGGTCCGCCTGCAATAACTATTGGTACTGGAGTACTTTTTACAATTTTTGTAAATGAATCAATATCTCCAGTGTATACTGTTTTTACTATGTCTGCTCCGCATTCTGCACCTATTCTTGCGACATGTCCTACAATTTCAGGATCATGTGGATCTTTGATGTTTTCTCCTCTTGGATACATCATTGCTAAAAGTGGCATATCCCATGTATGACATTGATCTGCTGTCATTCCCAACTGTTCTAGCATTTCTGGTTCTTCTTTTCCTCCTATGTTGATATGGAGTGAAACCCCATCTGCTCCCATTCTAACTGCTTCTTTTACTGTTCCTGTTAACATCTTGCGATTAGGAGACATAGATAATGAAGTACTACTTGAAAAATGAACTAAAACTCCTATCTTAGTTGGTTTTGGTAATGTTTTGAGAATCCCTTTGTTAATTATTATACTTGTGAGTCCATGTGATTCACATTTGTAAATTATAGATGCAGGATCTGTGAGACCTTCAATAGGTCCATTAGAAATACCATGATCCATTGGAATACATAACATCTTTCCTTTTCTGAGAATTCGATTAAGTCGAATCTGATGACCCGATACCATGGCTGAGTCTATTTTTAGTACCCTACTTAAAAATAACGTGAATCTTTGAACTCACGATTATCTGATTTGTGCATAAATTGGTCCTTATGTTGAATTCTTTTCTGATAATTTTTTTTATCAAGGAATAAATAGAAATCCTAGATGTTATTGAACAAGTTAATTGAGTCAAACAACTGAACAAATTAGTCAAAGTACTATTGGGGACATTCTTGAAAACTCTCTAAGCGGGATTAGACCTAGTCCTGCAGATTGTCTTCGATTATTAGAATCCAACGATGTCCATCTGATGGGTCTCGTTTCTGGTTATCTTACAAGAAAACACTTTGGGAAAAAATCTTCTTTTGTAAATAACATAATTCTGAATTACACCAATGTTTGTATTACTGATTGTAAATTCTGTGCATTTTATAGATCTCCTGGTTCTGCAGATTCATACACATTAACTCTTGATCAGATTGAATCAAGAGTAAAGTCTGCATGGGAAATGTTTAAGATAAGACAAGTTCTGATTCAAGGTGGACATAATCCAAATCTGAAAATTGAATATTATGAAAACGCCTTTAAAATGATTCGACAAAAATTTCCTACCATCGGTGTACATGGACTTTCTACATCCGAAATTGATATGATTGCTAGAATTGAAAAATCATCCACAAAAGAAGTTTTATCGAGATTAAAAGATGCAGGACTCCAATCAATTCCTGGAGCAGGAGCTGAAATTCTCGTTGATTCTGTAAAAGATATAATCAGCCCTAAAAAAATATCAAGTGCCGATTGGATTAGAATCATGGAAGAAGCTCACACACTTGGACTTCCCTCATCTGCAACTATGATGTATGGCCATGTAGAAAATAATGATGACATTGTAGATCACTTTTTTAAAATTGTAAAATTGCAAGAAAAGACCAAAGGATTTATGGCGTTTATTCCTTGGAATTTTGAACCGAATAATACCTTAATGCAAAAAGAAAACTTGGTGCAATACGGTACAGGGGGAATTCAACTTCTAAAAATGATAGCAATATCTAGACTCATTTTTGATGGGTTAATTCCACACATTCAATCTTCATGGCTTACAAATGGAGTTGGAATGGCACAACTTGCGCTTCAATATGGTTCTGATGATTTTGGAGGAACATTGATTGGTGAAGAAGTTGTATCATGTACAGGTGCTCGCTCTACTGAGCTGACTGGTAAAATAATTATTGATGCAATTCATCAAATTGGATATCAGGCAGAAGAACGAGATAATTTTTACAATCCAGTCACTTTGTTATAGTCCATAACTGAGCCATTTTGAATCTACTAACTTCTTTGTATCTATGTCCACTTTAACTTGTTGCTGAATTTCTCTTTCATACCCCTCTTCTCTTGTTTTTTGAGTTGCATCAATTCCTAACTTTGAACCCAAGTTTACAAGTGATGATGCTGGATCAAGTGTATCTGTGGGTGTGTTGTTAATTATAATTGTGTCTCTTGCAGCATCTGCTCTTGTTGTTATTGCCCATATTACATCATTGATGTTATGAACGTTAATATCTTCATCAACTACGACAAACATCTTTGTTAGAGCAAGCTGTCCCATTCCCCATAATCCCATCATTACCTTTTTTGCCTGACCTGGATATCTTTTCTTGATGGATATTATTGCAAAACCTTGGAACCAACCCGCAGGTGGCATGCTAAAGTCTACTACTTCTGGATGAAACATTCGTATCAACGGTAAAAATGATTGTTCAATGACTTTTCCAATATATGCATCTTCTAGAACTGGTTTACCTACCACTGTTGTAACATAAATTGGATTTTTTCTTCTCATGATTCCTGTTAATGTAAAAGTTGGATATTGTTCAACTGGGGTGTAATATCCTGTATGATCTCCAAATGGCCCCTCATCTCTAATATCATACGGATCAACATATCCTTCTAAAACAATTTCTGCATTTGCAGGTACTTCCAAATCAATAGTTTTACATTTGACCATTTTGATTCCTTTTTTTCTTGTAATTCCTGCAAACAAATACTTGTCAAGTCCTTCTGGAACTGGGGCTATTGATGAGAAAACAGTTGCAGGTTCACATCCTATGATTACTGCAACTTGTATTTTTTCCCCTCGCTCTTTTGAAATATCCCCATGATGTGCACCACGTTTATGCTTCTGCCAATGCATTAATGCATGTGTGTTATCTAGGATTTGCATCCTGTATACTCCTAGATTTCTTACTCCTGTTTCTGGATGCTTTGTAGCCACTAATCCTAATGTGATAAAACGCCCCGCATCATTTGGCCATGATTTTAAAATTGGTATGTCATTAAAAGATGCAGAATTTGATGTAACCTCAGTTACCGGACCGCTGTTTTCTAATTTGGGAAATGCTTCTGCCATTTTTGAAAGTTCTGGAAGTTTTTTAATTTTATTTAGAAATCCTGATGGAATGTCCATCTTTGTCATATCTACAATTCTTTGTCCGATCTCTGTAAACTCTGTCATTTCAAGACCTATTTCTAATCTTTTCATTGAACCAAATGCATTACCTAATACTGGCATGTTGTAATTTTTCACATTTTCAAAAAGTATGGCTGGGCCTTTTGAATACATCTCTCTTCTTAAAATTTCTGCAATTTCTAAATTCGAATCTACTTCTATTTTGACTCTCTTTAATTCCCCCTTTTTTTCCAATTCTGTTACAAATTCATGAATGTCTTCAATTGGCACAATCTTCCTAAATATGGAACAAGTATAAGCTTAACTAGATTTATGTAAAAGTATATGGGTTTGAAATAATTTTAACACATGCATTTTAATTCCCACCATTAGGGAAATCTGCCATGGTTGAAGATAAGTGTGTGGTGTGTAAAGGAACCGGCACTATTGAATTATTGGGATCCCAATGTCCTTTTTGTAATGGAACTGGTGAGCCAAACAGACCCGCAAAATCATATCTTGATTCTCATATCTGTCAATGTATCTTTCTTGATAGAAAACAATGTCCTCTATGTGGTAAGAGGTGTCATCATGATACTCCAAACAAACCAAAAATTTTACTTAGTCCTGAATAGAAATATTATCCCATAGGTGGAAGCTCATTCTTTCTATCATGACCTCCAGAACCAAATTTACAGTAAAAACATAACTCTGATTCCATGTATTTTAATTGCTCAATTTGAATAGCTCCAAGTTTTAATGCAATTTTTGTTAAAATTCTATATTTTAATGGCATTGCTGGAATTACTTCTTGTGTGTATACTTTATAATGATCGGGACAAAACTTTAGAGTTATTTTCGACGGTTCTTTTCCTTTCTGATTGACTTGTCTTGTAAAATTGATCTGCTCTCTGATGTATTCATGTTTTGGACATGGACAATCTTTTCCACCAGGATGTTTGTATGCTGGTGTGTTTTTCCAATCAAATCCAGGGTATTCTTTCTCAAAATCATCCATTAACACAACTATGTTCTTTGTGCATATAAAACTTGATCATATTTTGTATTGGTAATTGACCCAAATGTAAATAAACCCCGGAAATTCATCCAAATTAAATGTCATCTGCTAAAAAGCAAACAAAACAAGATCTTGAAAACAAGATTGAAGAATTAGAAGCTAAATTGAATAAATTGGCAACACAACTTGAAGCTAAATCTACAGCCGCACCAAAACCAGCTGAAGTAAAACACACTGAGGTAAAACCAGCTG
>JBOGRE010000393.1:0-8882 GCA_050749345.1 Nitrosarchaeum sp.
GCTTGGGTACGGCTGTGTTTTTTGTTCATAAATCTGAGGCTTGCCCGTAAATTTATCATCTTGGACTATTAGCGTTCCATCTACTCTTAGAATTTTATCAATTCTTCCTGAGAGGGAAACCATGACATTTTCAGACGGAAATTCAAATGGAATTATCAAAGTAGAATAGATGTTTTCTCTGGCAAACTCGATGTCTTTTTGTTCATCTTTAATCTCCTCTATTGATACAGGCTCCAATTCTATGTGTTCTTGCTCATATTTTTCTTCTAGACTATGTGCTATTGTTCCTAAAATGAGGGATTGTGAGGGTTTTGGTTTTACTCCTTGAATGGATAATGGAATTTTATATTCACAGTATCCAAGTGAATCTGCAAAATCAGTTACTGATGCAGTTAAAAGTGTGACATCATTTTCTCTATTTATCTTAATCAAGATTAACTTGTGTTATTTTTGATAATCAAAAACGTTATGATTTGAAAGATTGGATTCTAAACTCTCTAAATCCTTAAGTTAATACAAAATTTAGAAAATTATTGAAACCTGTACTAATGATTCTAGTTGCTCTTTGTTTTGTTGCTGTTTTAGGATCTTTATTTGGATTGCAGCAAATTATAACTTACCAAGCTCAAATCGCACTAGAAGAATATGACGCAAAACATCAAGCAGAATCCAACATTGCAACTCCTGAAATACCATCAACATCAAAACCTTTGGCACAGGTTTGCTCAGAAACTGATAACTGTATTACAGAAAAAATTACAAAAATTGTTGATGGAGATACCCTCTACACCACAAATTATAAAATTCGTTTGTCTTTGACAAACACTCCTGAAAAAGATGAACCTGGATTTAGTGAGGCAACATCATTTACTGCTAGTTTGTGCCCAGTAGGCAGCACAATTACAGTAAATCAGGACGATTTGCAGCCATATGACAAGTATGGTAGATTGTTAGGTGAGGTTTTTTGTGGAGATAAACTACTAAATTCAGAGTTGTTGTATAATGGACAGGCAAATATTTTGAAACAGTATTGTGATACAAGTGAGTTTTCTGGAGAGAATTGGGCAAAAAAGTTTGGATGTTAAAGAGTGTATTTCTTTCCCTCATCTACCAGAACCATGTCCTTTGAGATCTTATTGTACGCCTCTGGATGCTCCGTATGTACAGGAAATAGTGTCTTTGCATTAATATCTGAAACCGCCTCAAGCAAGTCTCTGCCTCTGGCGTGGCCTGAACAATGACTTTGAAACTTGTGCATGCCAAAATGATCAATCCATGCATTGAGTCGCTCTTGAGACAGTTCTTGTTCCTCATTGTATGGCTCAGATGATGAATGGATGTACCTTGCACCTGATTTCAGTTTCATGTCAATCAAAGCTGTAAAACTATAAAATCCTATGGCACAAAGAACCTTGTCTGGTCTTGCTGCAATTTGTTCTGCAGTCCACGTGTTGTGCAAATCTAAAAATTCTTTGTCTTTTCCTTTATAGTCTTTATCAGAATAAGTTCCAGAACCTCTTTTTGGTAAATATATTATAATATCCTCATCATCAATGTTTGGAACATTCAGGTGCTTATCCTGTGATAGATGTTTTAGAAAGAATGCATCGTTCATCTTTACAACAAACTTTCTTCCTGTCTTTTTTGCAATGTTAAAAAATGTCATCAACCTATCGACATCCTTGAAATTAAAATCTGCAAATACCATGTTGTTTGTTTCTGAAACTGTCTTGACTGATTGTTGATACACTAGTTTTTCTGATTCTTCTGTTTCTCTATCTGCAATTCTTGTTCCTTCAGTTATTAGTGCAATTGGTTTTACTTCCTTTGCCCGTGCAATAAAATCCCGTGTCATTTCAGAATGTGTTCCATGTAATCGAATATCTCCAGTGTATGCAATCGGTCCCTCTGATGTCCAAATTATAAAACCATATGCACCTGGTACTGAATGATCAACATGAATGGGTTCAATTTCTAGTGAATTAATTTTGAATTTGTCCCCCGTTCTGAATTCATTTATTTTTCTTTTGATTGACAAATCTTTGATATTGTATGGTCTTGGTTTGTAATCTAGAATTTCTCTTTCTAAGGTTCTTGATGCACGCTCTGATAACGCTTTGAGAATTAGATGACATGCTGAACCCATGTGGATTGGAATGTCTTCATGCAAAAATGAAATATAGTCTGCATGGTCTGCATGTGCATGTGTAAGTAATATGGCGTCAATGTCTGGCTCCTGAGGTTTTCTTCCTGCCATCACCATCAGATCATCGCGATAAACTCCCGAAATATCAGGAACTAATCCCATCGCAAGAAAGTCAACTATCCCATTTGAGGTTCTGGGATTGAGATATTCCTCAAAATACGTTGCTCTGCGTGAAAAACTTTTGCCGAAATCAAGGAATACCTTGGTGTCTTTATCTTGGAGAAGGATTTTGTTGCCTCCAATTTCATTTACCCCACCATAGAATGTTAATGATGTCATCTAACTAATGATGTTGTATTCAATCTTTTTAATTGATCCTAAAACATCATTCTAGGTATTTTTTGAATGACATTTTGGGTTGTTAGAGCTAGAGAACAAATGGAAAATCTTATCAATTACCACCCATAGCAATAATATGGAAATTCAATCTGCTGCTGAAAAACTTTTGAAGCTTAGTCCTTCTATACGAGTAGTCAGTGTTTGTGACCTTCAAGGAAAACTAATTTTCTCGGCGCGCTCAAGGAAAGTAAAAATTCTTGTATCAAAAAATCAAAGCTTGGCATCACTAAAGGCTGCTGCAAGTGACTGGAAACAGCGAAAAAAATTGCTTAGGACTCTAGGATCATGCAAATATGTTGTAGCTGAATATGATACAGTTAAGAGAATAGTAATGCCTGCAGGTAAAAATCATATCTTGTATGTGACTACTACTGCCGCATTTGATCACAATAAAGTTATACGCAAAGTGCGTTCTTTCAGATAATCTCTATCTATCTGAATTAAATTGACTCAAATATTGTGTGAAATTACATAACATTCAACTTTTTCATGTCTGATTTTTTACAAGATTAATTTTTGATTAACACAAGTAATTATTTTCTTACTTAGTATGGTTAATTTATCCTACTAAGTATGTAATTACTACCATATTTAAATAGTATATTGTGTATGCTATATCATGAAACAAAATACAACAAACAATCAAAGTTTAGTACGAAATAATACAAATGACGAAAAGGTTCGTTCAGTATCACAAGTAGTGACTGCCAAAACTACACTGGAAGGTGAGGGATTTGTAGTTCACCGCGCATTTCCAAATCACAGTTTGCGAGAATTTGATCCATTTCTTTTGTTAGACGAAATGGGACCAATGGTCTTGTCTGCAGGAGAAGCAAAGGGTGCCCCTGATCATCCACACAGAGGATTTGAGACAGTCACATACATGATAGATGGAGTATTTGAGCACAAAGATTCGCAAGGACATTCAGGGAAATTAAAACCTGGAGATGTACAGTGGATGACTGCAGGTTCTGGTGTTATCCACTCTGAGATGCCAGAAAAAGAATTTTCTAAAAATGGTGGCATCTTACATGGATTTCAGCTATGGGTCAACTTGCCAAAAAAAGACAAAATGATGAAACCACGTTATCAGGATGTACCTGCAAATCAAATCCCCGTAGCACAAAATGATAATGGCAGCGTCAAAGTAAAAGTGATTGCGGGGGATTCGATGGGAAAACACGCAGTAATTGATACAATAACTCCAATCATGTATTTTCACTATACGATACAGCCAGGAGCCAAAGTGGTACAAACAGTTCCACAAAATTATAACGCATTTGCGTATGTTGTAAGTGGAGAAGGACTTTTTGGAGAGAAACTAGAACCAGCACACAAAGAACAGATTGTTCTCTTTGAGCAAGATGGAAATAAAGTATCCATCAAAGTACCTGTTGATGCAATATCATCTATGGACGTTCTTTTGATTGCAGGTATTCCACTTGGTGAACCCGTTGCTCGCTATGGTCCATTTGTCATGAACACTGAAGAAGAGATCCAACAAGCAATACAGGACTACAATAGTGGGAGGATGGGAAAAATTGATTTTTAGAAGGAACATATTTTCTGAAATAGTTATTCCCACAACCACTTTTTATATTTAGATAGATTTTGCCACTTGGTATGGAAAAAAAATCAGAAAATATTCCCAGTCCAATAGAATGCCAAGCTGATGAGATATGGAAGGTTCTTGGAAAGACTTGGGCTTTGCTGGTTTTAAAAAAACTAACAGAAAAAGAAGCCGCAAGATTCAATGAGATTAAAAAAGCCATTCCACAAATAAGTAACACTGTACTATCTGAGCGACTACGCGAGCTTGAAGAACAAGGCCTTATAATAAAAAAAATTTATGCCCAAGTGCCAATACGTGTAGAATACAGTCTAACAAAACAGGCAAGAGATCTTGGAAAAATTTTAGAATTATTGGATGAGTGGGTTATAAAATTGAGAAAAGTAAAATCAAAATAGCACAACTAAATCCTTTTAATTTTATACCAACAATGATTCACATTGGAAAAAAATTGGGTTGATCTTGGTACTATAGAATCACTAAAGGATCCACCCCTAAGAGAAATTGAGATTGGCAAGTTATCAATCGCATTGTCGTACAAAGACGGCAAGTTTGGAGCAGTTTCTGGAATTTGTAACCATGTTGGTGGTCCATTAGGCAAAGGTAAACTAGATGGCGATTACATTGTATGCCCCTGGCACAACTGGAAGTTTCATAGGACAACTGGATTTGGTGAGCCAAGATTTGAAGAAGATAGAGTTCCCCAGTTTGAGCTGAAAATTGAAACCAAACATGTTTTTGTTAATACAAATTCTATTACCAAACGAAACAAATTACCTCATCCACCTCATGCATTAGAGCGAGCAATAAAGCGGGAAGATGGTCCAATACGAGTTGTAGGAATTTCAACTACCATAATGGATTCAAAAAATCCTCGTTATTCTACTTCAGATAAATTACTTGAAGTTGCAATTAATCATGCAAAAAATGATCTTGGAGCACAAACTATGTTTATTCGTCTAAATGATTTGAAATTCAGAGCATGTGAAGGCTATTACTCTAAAAGTGCAAGTGCATGTACTTGGCCGTGTTCTATTACCCAAATGGACGAGACGGATCAACTAGTACAAGTGTATGAAGCACTGGTTCATTGGGCAGATGTCATAATGATTGCAACTCCGATACGTTGGGGTTCTGCAAGCTCATTATATCATAAAATGATTGAAAGATTCAATTGCATTCAGAACCAAATCACTCTTAACAACAAGTCACTGATTCAAAACAAGGTTGCAAGTTTTATCATCACTGGAGGTCAAGACAACGTTCAGGATGTAGCAGGCCACATGCTTGGTTTTTTTGCAGAGGTTGGATTTGTCTTTCCTCCATTTCCATTTATTGCACATACACGAGGATGGGACGCAGAAGACATGGAAAATAATATTGCCTATGTAGAAAAAAGTGAAGGACTCAAAGAAGGAGCAAAGGATCTTGTCAGAAGAAGCATAGACATGGCAAAAATAATTTCACATGGACATATTTCTGATCAAAAAATAGTAAAGGCTGGACGAAAAGCACAACCGCTGAAAATCAATGAGAAATAAATTGTCATTAACCATTTTTTGAATTTAAAATAAAAAAACTAAAAAAGGCTTTTATGCTAAAATGTGCAATTAATATCATTGTCAAAAAATACCACATCTAATGAATTCAAGACATTGGATTAAAAAACACTGGCAAGTATTGTTTTTGATAATTGGATTCTGGATAGGATTGCTTTTATTTTTTGGTGGAATGACAGTTGGGTTGTGAGAAAATTAAAACAAGAACAAGTCCAATCACAGAATCCCGCTTGGTTTCCTTTAGAGTATCTTAAACTCAGGGGGTAAAGGTGAACTTTGTTCTCATTGTTACAGAGTGCTTCTAAAACTTAAGGATTTAGGAGAATTTTTAGAATCTAATTTTAATTATTAATTCAACAAGATCAAATTAGCAAATCTTGATGAATTTAAAAATTAAATGTTATAAATTATTTTATGAAACGTTTACCTGTTCCTCTGCCAGAGCTGACCCACATTCCTTTCCCGGGAGTTGCCTTTGTTGTAGTTTTGATATCTCCAAACTTGATTTTGCTAGTACCTCTTCCCACTGTAACGTAACTGTTTTTTGATTCTTCTTTTCGTTTTTCTTGAAAAGCTTTAAAGGCAGAACCGGCCCAATTCTCATCCTCGTTTTTAACAATCCTTCTTGAAGTTCCTCTTCCTCCTACACTCACATGACTTTCGCCCATTTGATTTACCTAAATATAATGTACTTTTGTTGCTAATAAGATTTATTGTAAAAATTGTGAATTATCAAGTGCATTTTCTACATATAACCAATGTTTGTCTTGTAGTCGTGCTATAAGATATTCATGACTTTAGTTGATGCATATGATTCAAAAATTTTGAAAGTTAAATGATCCAAATATTGGCTATAATCAAACGCCAAAAACATCATGATAAAAATAAACTAGTTAGACCTGTCTATGTACTTTAAGAGCATCATGTAACTAGATCGCACTTGGGATTTGAAGATGGTATTCTAAAGAGTTGGGCTTTGCCCTATAGAATCGATTATAATTTGTCCATTATATTAAAATCTATTTATGAAATTTTAAGATATTCTTAAGTATCCTTTTGCCGTATTGAATACACTGTGAATTTTGATAAACTTTTGCAACGAATAATGGATTCAAATGTAAACATCAGACACAGTATAGTTACAGATACAGAGGGTAATATTATCAATGTAAATCATCGACCTGGTGTGATAAATTATCTATCTGAAGCAGAGACTAGAGCTTCTCTCATAAGAGCAGCTAGTTCATGGAAAGCAAGAAAACAACTTAGCCCAAAGATAGGAAGGGGGTTGTATGCAGTTGCAGCTTTTGAAAAGATCACAAGGATCACCTTTCCATTGGGTGATAACCATCTTATCTTTGTAAGTATGGGTTCAGATACTGTTAGAATGGATCTTCATGAAGAAGGTCAAAAACAAATCATTACACATGTATTGAATATTTTAACAGGGGACCCCACAAAGGCATAATAATTTTAGTTACACACATTCCTGTCAGGTATTTATAGAATCTTGTAGTATATGACATTGAGGAAAAGAAATTTTTGGAAATAACTAATATTGACAATGCTCTGCTGGAGCGCTTTGAGAAAGAGATATGGAGTAAGATGCCTCATCTGGAAAAAATACAAAATGATACAACTATTGTTAATGCAACACCACTTGTTGACATTACTGAAGATTTGAAACAATGCGCTAAAAATGTGTACAACTTGAATCTCGCTGATTCAAATCTGCTAGTTTTCGGCAAGTTTGATTCTAACTTAATGACCGGCTCGATTAAAGTCAGGCCGGCAGTCCACATAATCCATGATGCTATCCTTACAGGAAAGATTAGGAGTGGACAGACAATAATTGAAGCTACTTCAGGGAATTTTGGGATAGCCCTTGGTCTGCTATCTAAAATTGGACTAAACATAGTTACACTTGTTTCAAGAAAACTACAGGAGGGAGTATTTGAGGAGTTGAGAAATGAGAATATACGAATTATGAATCTTGACATGGACATTTGTCCTGCACCAGGAATGAAAGACAGCCCAAATCTTTTGGCAGCAAAAGCAACTGCGGCAAATATTCGCTCACAGTTATCTGAGATTGGATTTGACGTTGCCGTTTTTGATAAGGCAAGCTCTGAGGTACAATCCCTTTTAGCTAGTCAAGACATCATAAACTTGGCCAAATTTCTTGCCCGTATCTACGGTTGTTTTTGCCCAGAACAATACGATAACAAACTAAACCTTGACGTACATAGAACTGTTACAGCAGCTGAGATAGACCAACAATTGCACGAGAAAGGAAACTCACTTGAAGATTTTAAAATTGTCTGCACCTTTGGTACTGGTGGTACGTCTGGTGGTTTGAGTAGATATGTTTCTGAAAAATATGGGAAAAAATCACTTCATGTAGTATTTCCACCTGGTAATCAAGATGTTGCAGGAATTAGAACAAAGAGTAAGGCAGATGGCTTGACATTATACGAACCTGAGAGATATGCCGGACAACATGAAGTAGATTTTGAGCAGGCAAAACATCTTCTAAAGTTTTTTGTAGAGAAGGGTTATGACATTGGAGAAAGTAGTGCTCTTGCACTTTATGCTGTAATACAGATGGCAAATTTTGGTGGTGGTGGCAAGTTTGTCGTAATAATTGCTGATGGAATACAAAAATACAAAAAGAATCTTGAAGCGATGTCAAAGAAACAGAATCGTATTCAGGTCTCGCTGCAAGAAGCTGCATCTGACATAGGCAACTATGATAGAATAATTTGGATTCATACCCAGTATACTCCGCGCGAAGAAGGAATAGAACTAATTGCAAAATCTCTCGGAGTTGATAAAACAAAAATCTTTGTGCCAACGGCAAGAACGGCGGAACAGTTATTGATGACACAACAAATTCCAGAAGAGCTAAGTAAAGATCTACAAGGGTCCAAAGGCAAGTCGTTACTTGTTTGCATGGCTGGCCAAACTTCGCTTATGGCAGTCAAAGTACTTGCTAGCAAAGGAATAGTAACTGAAAGTTTGATTGGTGGTATAACAGAACTGCCTCAAGGAAAAACTAGACAACTTTCTGAATTGATAAGACAAGCTACCGAATAATAATGTGGTTGCACTTTAGATGATTAGAGATTTAGTTTTAGAATTGGTGACATATTTAGAAAATAGAATTCCCTAAATCATAATTTTCCAAACTCGTTTTGATCGACAATCG
>JBOGRE010000394.1:0-1619 GCA_050749345.1 Nitrosarchaeum sp.
GTAATTACCTAAAAAATCCAAGACGACCACTCGATAAATGTGTGAATGAAAGTGAGTCTGAAGATGAAACAGAACTACAAAATAGTAAGAAGCATGAACCACTTTTCAGAAAATATGTTCATCATCAATTACATGAAAATGGAGAAAAATCCATTCCTGAAAAAGACCTAATTAATGGTGCAGCAGAACATATTGGCAACTCACCTGTTACATGTCAAAGATATTTGAATAAGATGTGTTCGTCAGAAGGTGTTCTTCGTAGATGGCGATATGTAAAAACCGTCGTAGTGGGATACAAACAGGAGTTAAAGTTTGTCTAGTGTAAGTGATTCTAAATTCTATAATAATGACAAGATTACGGATTATTGCGAGATTACTCTTTCAATTTCTGATGCCCTTTTAGACAATATAGGTACTCCAACATTACAACATCTAGACATATCGAGGCAAAAATTACATGAATGAAGACATTCACATTCCTCAAGAATTCATAGATGAAAACAAAAAAAATCTATGCCAATTTATGCCAAAATCACGCAGGAGAGGACCGCATTCAGCGGCAGAAAAGAATTCAAGAAGAAATGAAGTGTATAGACTTCATTTTGAGTATGGTTATTCAGCAAGAAAAATTGCAGAATTAATGAAAATTAATCGAAATACTGCCAACTCTGACCTGGCTTATTGGTATTCCGAAATTGTAGGAAGTCACAACATCATAGATCCAACTACCATCATTGTAATTACTCTTGAACGATTAAATGCTCAATATACTAGACTAAGAGAACAATGTGACAAAGCAGATTCGCAACAAGAAAAAAATTCCATAGAGCGTCTTATGCTTGATGTTAGTTCCAAGATTATACACACTAACATTAGGATGACAGAATCAACCATAAAAGTAATGGATGATGCAACTGAACAATTTAATGACTGGATGAAAAATGACAGAAGTAAAACACGCTACATGACATTATTTGATCTAATACGAGTTTCCGCAAAGGCTCGAGAAAAAATTAAAATGATCATCAGTGAGGACCAAAAAAAAGGAGATTATTATTAAATTGAATTTCGATGATGTGAAAATAAATGGTTGGGACAAATTGCTCTATCCTAATGTTCCGCATACATTTCAGGAGCAACTTAAGGTAATTAGAAAATTACAAACGATGACATTACTAAAAATACATGGACTAAATAATCTGGAAGAACAAGTTACTAAAAATAAAACTCTAACCGATAAGGAAACAAAATGGCTTCAAATCATGATGATTGAAATTATTATTTATGATGTGTATAACCTACTTGATATTGATATTTGGTAGGAATTGTAACTATGCCAATGTTGAAGAGAATTGGTTTTGTAGGCTGCAGTCCTTTAAATTCAACTCTATTTCCATATCCTTAAGTTAATACAAAATTTAGGAAATTATTGAAGAAAATTCTTGTTGTTCTATTTGGACTGATTTTATTTATCAATATTGCAACAAGTTCAATAATTTTTGCAAGTGCTCAAATTCCAGAATCTGTGATTGGAGTAATTGACATCATGTCCAATATTGTAGTTTTAGATCGGGAATTGAATAAAGCATATTTTACAAATAGAGTGAGCGATCCTATAT
>JBOGRE010000395.1:0-6439 GCA_050749345.1 Nitrosarchaeum sp.
AGCTGATACTGGCATCCAATTAACAACAATGCCTGCAACTCTGCAATTTTTTAAAACAAGATCATCAAAGTTTGTAAGATTTAGTAATATTACTCCAGAATAGAATGCTGCTGCAATTAATTTTGAAACTGCATGTGGACCTGGTGTTAAATACAATCCCTCTGAGACTTTTTTATATGGAATACCTAATTCGTCCCATATTTTTTGGGCTGGCTCTCTAACTGTTACTGGGTTCATCATATATCCACCTAACCAATAACCTCCGCCAAGGTAATTGTTTTGCTCCACAACTAAAACTTTGAAACCCATGTTTGAAAGATCTCTGCTTGCAGTTAATCCTGCAGGTCCTGCACCTATAATTATCACATCTGACTCTGCTCTATCTATTAGAACTGCATGAAATTCGTTTACAATTGCACGAGTAATATCAACTTCACGAACATCTGTAAATATTTTTGTTGATTTTTCCACAACCGTAGCTTTTTGCATGAACATATTGATTCTTAGAACCCATTAATACTTTCCCACAAGTTTTTGCAATTAGGGATTGTTTGATGTTTTTCCTTAGTCTTCGTTGTATTAATGAACAATGAACAAAATTGACATGAAACAAGAACTATCAAGTGATGAGAATTGGCTTGATCGAATGTTTAGAAAATCTGAATCAAGCAGAACCCGAACAGTTACTAAAACTTTGAAAACTTTTGAACTTTTCTGTCAAAACCAAACAAGAAAGTAAAAGATAGGACATACAAAAATCATCAAACTTGAAAGACCAATATCAAAAGAATTCTGCTATCAAGGAATTGGTAAAAAACTTACAGTAATGTGTTGATCTAGCAAAAAAGAAAAAATGTTACAGAATTAGACTAGAATCAGGAAATCAACGCAAGGAATCTCAAAAATTTTACAAAAGTATTGGATTGAACAATCCTCTTTATTCTTTACCAAAAACACACTATGACTCAAATGAATCATTACAATGTAATATTTCTCAAAGGCTATGGTCAGCAGATTTCAATTAAGATGAATCAATTTCTAGATGTTTTGTTATGGTACTTTTAGAACATATAATTTTTCCAGGATTTAGCAAATTATCTGGATCGAATCTGTTTTTTAATTCCTTGAAAATTTTATAATTTATTTGACCGTACTGTTTTCTGACATATTCTGATCTTGCCAAACCATCTCCATGCTCGCCAGTAATAGTTCCGCCAAGTTTAATGACTTTGTCAAAATACTCATCTGCGATCTCCTTAATCTTGCTCTTTTTTCTATCCGAAATTAATCGAACATGGATATTTCCATTACCTACATGCCCATATGTAATTGTCTTCGTGTGAAACTTGTGATTGATTTTATCAATTATTGAAAACAAGTCTGGAAGACGTTCTACAGGAACTGTGGCATCCTCAATTACATGAGGAGTATTATTTTTAATTGTTTTTAAGCTAAAATACAATGCAGAATCTCTGAATTTCCACCAACGACTAACTTCTAAATTATTTTCGATTATTTTTGTAATATTTCCAGTAACTATTTTTTTCAGTCTTTTTTGATTATTTTTTATTTCAGAATCATATTCTACAAAAAGCAAGCAATTCGTTTCTCTATTGAATTTGTAATTGATGTAATTCATGATTGTTTTATCAAGAAATTCTATTGCTGAAGGTAATGTAGTTAAAATTCTGACACAATTCTTTGCTGCCTCAATTTCAGATGAATACCCTATAACAAAAAGCACTCTTTTTTTTGGAAGGTCTTTAATCCTTAACTTTGCCGACAGAATTACACCCAAAGTTCCTTCAGAACCAGCCAAAATTTTGTGTGTGTCTTTAATTGATTTGATTGAATCTATTCTGTATCCTGAAGAATTTTTCGTTATTTTAGGGAAATTTTCACAATCTAATTTTTTTGCTAATTGCAAAATTGTTGTACCTACTTTTTTATTTTGTGGCAATGTTGTTTTCTTTCCACTACCATCAACAAACGTAATTTTTTCAATATTATCAATGACACTTCCGTATTTTAAACTTCTACTTCCGGAAGAATTATTTCCAACCATTCCGCCCACGGAACAATATGGACCAATCGAAGGATTTGGTGGAAAAAACTTTCCACTTTTTTCTAGTTCCTGGTCTAGTTTACCTTTGATTGTACCTGAACCTACTGTAACATGATTATTTTCAATTTTTATTAAATTAAAATTTTTTAAATCTAAAATAATTCCAGTATTTAGTGAATTTCCAACTAATCCTGTTCCTGCACCTCTTGTAGTGACTGATATTTTGTATTTTTTTGCAATTTTGACTACATTAATTACATCTTTTTCATTTCTTGGAATTACTACCATCTTAGGAATAACTTGGTATGAGCTTGCATCTACCGAATAATAGCGTAGAATCTCTTTATCGCAAAATACATCTCCTGAAATAATATTTTCTAATGATTTTTGAATTTCTATAATTTTCATGAACGTTCAGTATTATAATTATTGAAAGATACATCTAATCCTTTACTCCCTTCAAATATTTGATATTAATTCAATGTATAACTTGTTTAATTGATAAATGCGAATGTATGAATTGGAAATGATTGAAAAGGGACAAGTGTTTAAAAAACATTTTTTATCATATTTCAAATTTGACAAAATAATAATGTATTATTTATGATAATAATTGCTGAAAAATTTTATTTTTGTCTATTTTTTTGAAAAATATTAAACAAAGGTTGAGATCAATTTTAATCGAGTTTATTTGGTATGGCTTCATGTGATATATAATGTCAAAAGAGATGCTTGGAAAATCTATTAATGCTGAAAATGTGACAAAAGAAAAACTGATTGAAGTAATCAAGACTAGTAAAAATGATTCACGTACTCCTGAACAGGAAACAACTGATTTGGTCTCTAGTTTTATAGAAAATCATGTCTCTGATATGATTGAAAAAATGGAATCTACAATTCCCACTTATGTTAAATATTCTTCTGATCTATACAAAAAATATCTGCACATTATAAATAATTTCTATAATAGTACTTATTGGAACCAAAAAGAGATTCTGGACAAAATGGGAGTAAATGATGATGTACTTACAATGTTTGATGCCTATTTGAAATCAATCAAACAAATATCTTTGCTTCAAATGGATGTAAATGAAAACATGGTCAAGAAATATGTAGAGTACAGGCTCTCTGTGTTGGATGTTTATGATCAAATGATAAATGGTAATATCGCCAGTTTTACAAAGATGTTTGAAAAGTTCAATAGTTTCAAAAATATTGAATAATCATAACCTTTTCTAGAAGCATTTGAGCTGAATGAATATTTTCAACAAATCCTAACTAATCATAATCTAGTCATAATCAATTTTTTACGAAGGAATAGTGGTGTTCTATTTTTATTGATTGTCGATAAAAATAATATCACCAGATTGTTCGGGAAAACATGCTAGGTTGTCGTAATGCTTAAGAAAACATGATCACTTCAAAATATATGAAATTTCTTCTTGACGAACATGCCGAATATTATCAAAAAGAATTAGAGAAACAAAACCATGAAACAGAGTCAGCAAAGAGGCTAAGAGCAGAGGATCCAAAGTATAGAAACGATTACAATCTAATCGAATATGCAAAAGAACACAAAATGACTATCATCACCAAAGATGGTGACCTTGGTCAGGCGTGTAAGGATAATAATATTTCTTGCATACAGATAACAGATGACAAGATATTTGAGAAAATTATTCAGCCTGAATTAGATACTAAATTGATAGAAACAGTAGACAGTAAATCAACAGATGATGAAATTCTTGATGATTTTAATAAAATTAAGAGTGGTGAGGCTTCTAGAATGGCTCAAAAGAGTTCGGGTTAGCATCAAATTGAAGAGAAATCGTTACAACGTTAAACTTTGTGGTTATGGAGTACCAATCAATCTGATTTTGAACATTCTTTTTTTACCTATTAGGGGAAACTAATTCTAAGATATTGGAATTATTTACAATATGAGGAAAATTCATGTATGACATTGAAACATTATCTCCTAAACTTCCCACATATCAAAAATTTATATCATAACTCAAAGAACTTTCTATTGTATTGACTATATCTAATCTTAAACAATCGTATCCGGACTCTTTCAAACCTAAAATTAATTGGGCAAGAATTGAGGAGGCCGAAGATTTTGCAAATACCGTAAAGTTATTCCGCCAAGGAAAATACAATGAAGATAGTTTTAGACGATATAGGCTTCAGCATGGTGCATACGGTACCAGAATGACTAATGATTATGCCATGGTTCGAATTAAATTGCCCGCGGGAGAAATTTATCCATACCAACTTGAAAAAATATCTCAGCTAAGTGAGCAATTTTCTATAGGCAGCGCTCATTTTTCTACAAGAGAAAATATTCAATTGCACTGGGTAATATTGGAAGATGTTTCAGAAATTTTACGTGGACTTGCTGAAGTAGGTCTTACATCACGAGAAGCGTGTGGTAATTCTATAAGAAATGTAATGTGTAGTCCTTTATCTGGGGTTTGTCCAGATGAAGAATTTGATTCTACACCATATGCACTTGCAACAGCTAGGTTCTTCTTGAGAAATCCACTATCACAAAATCTCCCAAGAAAATTCAAATTTAATTTTACATGTTGTGAAAAACATGGAATGGTAAGAATGGTTGATGTTGGATTGATTCCGCAAACTAGAGATTTGGATGGAACTATTCAAAAAGGATTCAAAATTTTTCTTGGTGGGGGATTAGGTAACAAATCTTTTGTCGGTTATCAATTAGAAGAGTTTACTCCAGAAGAAGATCTTTTGTATGCCTCAATTGCAGTAATACGAATTTTTGATAGATTAGGTGATAGAAAAAACATGGCTCGAAATAGAATGCGTTATCTTGTAAATGATATGGGCTGGGAAAAATTCCAAAATCTAGTTCTTAAAGAAAGAGCTGTAGTGAGGGCAACTCAATCAGTTGTTACTCGTCTTGAAGTAGATCATACTCCATCAATAATTAAAAGACCAATTAGAATATCTGATGAAAGTGGAAGTTCAATTCCTGATGGATATGCAAGATGGCTAAAAACCAACACCCTAAAACAAAAACAGTCTGAATTTTACTCTGCATTCATAACTCTTGAGGCTGGAGACATTACATCAAATCAGATAACTGCACTTGCAACAATAATTCAAGAATTCTCATCAGAAGGTTATGCACGAGTTGGGTTTGTACAAAATATTGCATTACGTTATGTACATGAAGATGATTTACCCCGTCTGTATTCAAAACTGCTTACGGTTGGATTGGCAAAGTCTGGTGCCTTAACTATGGCTGCACCTATAGGTTGTTCAGGTACAACTTCATGTAATCTTGCTTTGACTAATTCACATAGACTGGCAAAGGAAATTCAAAGAAAATTTCTTGAACTCAAATTAGACCAAGATGATGATTTACGTGACTCTTCCATTAAGATAAGTGGATGTCCAAATTCATGTGGACAGCACGGAATTGCCACAATTGGTTTTTTTGGTGGAGGAGCAAGAGCTGGAAAAGAAATGTATCCTAACTATCAGATGTCTTTGGGAGGACGTTCTGATGGAGACACAATGCTTGGCGCTACATGTCATAGAATTCCCGCAAAAAGAGTTATTCCAGTGATTTTAAAAATTATTGAATTATTCAAACAAAATAAAAAATCTGATGATACTCTTAAAGATTGGATTCACAGAATTGTAAACGGGAAAGAAGATTCTGAAATAAAATCTATCCTTGATATGAGAAAATCTTTGGATTCATTTACAATTCCGCCAACAAAAGAAGAAGATCCGGATTTTTACAATGATTATGGAAGTGATTCAAGTTATCACACAAAAACTGGAAAAGGTGAATGTGCAGCATGAGCCAAGAAAAAACAGTCAAAACAACAACTGATATTGATTCACTTAGATCTGAAATTAGAGATAAAAGCACCAGAGTAATTGACGTACGAAGAGAGGAAGATTACAAACAAAGCCATATTCCAACTGCAGTAAATCTTCCACTTGCAAATTTATTATCTGATGATAGTCCCGAACGTGTTTTAAAACTTGTAAATGCAATGGGCATAGATGATGAAACTCCTGTGGTCGTTTATGATGATACATTTGGTGCGCTTGCATCTAGAGTTGCTTGGACGTTGGAATATCTTGGTCATTCTGACGTATCTTTACTTGAAACAACTTTTAGTAAATGGAAATCACTTGGTTTAGAAAATGACAATAAAAAACCAGAAATCCAAAGCAAGAACCATTCAATTCATCTGAAACCTGAAATTTTAGCAACTTCTGATTATTTAGAAACATCAAAAGATAAACCAAATGTGATCCTCATTGATAACAGGGAAAGACTAAACTATCTAGAACAACATATTCCCGGTGCAATCAGCCTTCCAT
>JBOGRE010000396.1:0-1580 GCA_050749345.1 Nitrosarchaeum sp.
GCATACATTACAGCGACATTACTTTCCAGTAGGAACGTTTGGAATCATAGAAAGAAATCTGCTAAAAGTCTTGAATCAGGAAACAACACGTGACATCCTCATGTTTATAGTAGAGCAAAAAAATCCAACCCAGACAGACATTGTAGACTCCATCAATATCTCTGCACCATCAGTAAACTGGCATCTCAATAATTTGCTAAATTTGGTAATAATAAAAGAATCGAGGGATGGAAAATTTAAAAGATATACGCTTGTTGGAAGCGCTGATTTCATTATTTCATTGATGAAAAACTACCATGCGTCAATTTGGGACAAATGGAGCACCCGACTGGCAGAAATGTTTTTGTCACTTCGAGAAGAGGAGAAAAGCGATGACATCTAATATGTTTCTTCAGTCTGAGGATATTGTCAATATCATCAATTTGGTCATTATAGCATTTTCATTGCTTTTGTTTGCACTCGCAATTAAGGCATATCTTACAACACGACTTGGTAAGATTGCTTATGCAGCAATCGCGTTTGCATTGTTTGCCATACAATTATTCATAGAATATGCTGATGATACTTTTGGATTTCTCGGAGATGTTAATACGGATATTGTTAATTCGTTCATAATACTGTGTATTCTCATATTGTTTTTTGTAGCTATAGTGAAACGAAGATAATTGCAAAAACAGCATATCCAAAAATGGATTGGTAAAGCTGGACATATTCTAGATGATTGTGACCAAAATAATTTCACATTTATTAGTTCTGCAATATCAAACATATTTTAGAAACTTTTACAGTTAGATGAATGCACTACAATCATTATATCCTCAAATAAAAATTTGAAGATAACGTATGAAAAATGATCATGTTGATGTATTTTTGTTATTGCAAATAAAGTGGTTAACAAGATGAAAGACAAAAATTTATCATCTACTAGTCGACGGATGCTAAACAAAGTGCCTGAAATCACAATATTTTTTTGGGTAATCAAAATTCTTTGTACCACTGTTGGTGAAACTGGTGCAGATTTTTTAAATGAGACATTAAATCTTGGACTCGATGGAGTAACTCTAATCATTGGAACAATACTCGTAGTGGCACTGGTGTTTCAATTCATGTCTAAAAAATACATACCTGGAATCTATTGGCTTGCAGTTGTTCTAATCAGTATAGTAGGTACTCTAATCACAGACAATCTGACAGATAGTCTTGGAATACCTTTAGAGACTACCACCATAATTTTTACTGTAACACTTGCGGTAGTATTTGCAGTTTGGTACAAGACAGAAAAAACATTGTCAATACATTCAATCACCACTACTAGAAGAGAGGGATTCTATTGGCTTGCAGTTTTGTTTACATTTGCACTTGGAACTGCTGGAGGAGATCTATTGGCTGAAATCGTAGACCTTGGTTACTTATTACCTGCAATCATTTTTGGAGCACTAATTGCAGCTGTCGCTACAAGTCATTTTGGTTTCAAGGTAAATGCTGTTTTAACATTTTGGTTAGCATACATTCTAACTCGTCCTCTTGGAGCTTCGATAGGCGACTATCTCTCACAAGATGTGGATAGTGGTGGCTTGGGA
>JBOGRE010000397.1:0-4801 GCA_050749345.1 Nitrosarchaeum sp.
CTTCCTATTTTTTTATTTTTGTATAAAGCTCCAGATGCATGAGCTGCATCTTCTATAATTTTTATATTGTATTTTTTACTTATCTTAGTCAGTTCATCTAGATTACATGACATTCCAGCAAAATGAACCGGTAAAATGACTCTTGTATTTTTAGTAATTGCATTTTTCACTTTTTCTGGATCAATACATAATGTTTTTGGATCAACATCTACAAAAATTGGAATTCCTCCATTGTAAATTATAGCATGTGCTGTAGAAACAAAAGAAAGTGATGGCAAAATTACTTCTTTATTTTTAATATCGAAAAGTGATAATGCTAAATGAAGAGCAGCAGTACCACTATTTACGGCAATACATTCTTTAGAATTTGTATATTTTTTAAATAATTCTTCAAATTTTGAAACATTTCCTTCTCCTGCACCAGAAGCCCAAAAATGTTTATGAAGTACTTTTTTAATTGCATTTTCTTCGTTATCATCAACAAACGGATCAAATAATTTTATTTTTTTATTCATTTCTAAGTTCAACTCCCTATACGTAATTCATATGTATGTTGTAATATTTTGAATCCATTCTTTTTAAAAAATTCTATTGATTTTTTGTTTTTTGGATTAACATTTGCTAAAAATTGTTCTCTCGGATTAAGTTCCATTAATAATCTCAATGCCTCTGTCCCAATTCCCTTCATAAAAAATGCTTTTTTAACAAAAATTCCTATCTCATTTTGTTTTGAGATATAAATTGAACCAACCTTGTTTTTCTCATTATAAATAATATACCACTTTGCATATGGTTTTGATAGTACAAAATTCATATGTGCATTATATGCGGGCATTTTCCGATGCGATATATTTGTAGATGGATCACGTTCTTTTAGAAGTTCATAAAGGAATCTAAGATCCTTTTCAGTAACTAATCGTAAATCAATACTGTTATGTTTTTTTACCAATGTTTTTAGTTTGATCTAATACATTTTAAACCTAATTTTTGTAATTTTAATTAAAGATTAGTTATGTTTGAGCCATATTTTGGATCTTGTTTAGGTTCAAACTATTCTTAAATATCCAAACTATTTTAGATCTGATTGATAGAGTTATTTGAAACAAAGTACCAAATTTAAAAAATCACCTTGTATTGCAGCAGTTATTCCGTGTCGAGTATATTCTACTAGATTATTAGCAAAACCGTTACAACGTATCGGAAATTTTACAATTTTAGAACTGTTGATAAAGCAATTAAAAAAATCTAAGCGTATTAATGAAATAGTTTTAGCTATAGCTCAAAGCACTGGTAAAGATCTTTTTGTAGAATTTGCAAAAAAACATAAAATAAAATTTGTAATAGGTGATGAAATTGATGTTCTTGGCAGATTAATTAAAGGAGCTAAAAAAGTTAATGCTGATATTTTATTTCGAACAACTTCTGAAAATCCATTTATTTATTGGGAAGGAATTGATAATCTTATTAAAAATCATGTTGAAGGAAATTTTGATCTTTCTTTTTATGGTTCTCTTCCATTAGGAGCATCCTATGAAATTATTACTTTAAAATCTTTAAAATTTTCACATACACACGGAACAAAAAAATATCGCAGTGAATATTCTACATTATACATCTATGAAAATCCGAAAAAATTTAAAATTAATAGAATTGAATCTGAAAAATTCCTTCAACGTCCAGATTTTCGATTAACCGTAGATACTCCACAGGATTTATGGGTTGTAAGAATGATTCATGATTGCATAGGAAATAATGATAAACCAATAAAATTAGAAAAAATAATACGCTTTTTAGATATTCATAAAGAAGTATCTAAAATTAATTCTAATATCTCTTTAAAATAAAAAAATATCAGTTAAGATATTTTTTTATTTTATATTTGCCTTCATTTTAATTTTAGTTTTATTTCCAAGTGATTTTTCAAGATCTCTCAGATTTACTATAAAATTTTTCAAGTCTTCTAATTGAATTGCGTGCGGTTCATCAATATGTTTTTTAAATTTATCTCCCTTAACATAAAATAATAAATCAGTCGGTTCATATGCTACTGATACATAAATTGTAAATATGTTGGATGCGTGGTTTCCATATCCAACATTCATTTTAAATTTTTCTTTGAGAAGCAATATCGCTTTAAGATTTACTTTTTCTATATTATTGTTAAGTTGAGTATGAATTAAAGTAAAACTTTTGATTTCATTTTTTATTATATTAACAAATTTTTTTATTTCATTTAAGTCTGACATTCCAGTTGAGACAAAAGTTCTTTTTTTGGTTGATTTAATTTTAGTTATAATCTCATAATCTAAAATATCCCTACTAAAAATTTTGTAAAAATCAACACCTAATTTTTCACAAAATTCAACTTTATCAGGATCAGCTAATGTTATTCCAAATTTTATTTTATTTCTTTTCAATTTCTTGATAGCTGCAATATAAAATTTATCAGGTAACAATAACTTGGGATGATTTTCATAAAATGATTTTTCTCTAATGTGAAAAAGAACTCCATCAGCTTTTGATCTTATTATTTTATCTACGTATTCATTAGCATATTTGATACTTCCCATATGATTTAATCCAATTTCACATATTATCATGTAGCCTCTTTTTTTCTCTTAAATAAAAAGAATGATAATAATATTTTAGAAATATTATTATCAAATGTAAATATGATAAAATCAATGACTCAAATGACATTAGAATTTAACAAATCTGTAAGTGATGTTAGGGGAACCATTTTATTTTGTTCTTATGGAAAATCAACTATCAATTTTGTTGAAACAAAAAAAGGATTTTCACGTGGCGGTCATTACCACGAATTTAAAAGTGATCATATACTATTAGAAGGCAAAATAGAATTCAAAGAACTAAATCTTAGTACAAATATGGAGCAAATTCGAATTCTATCTGCTCCTTGTACTGTATCTGTAAAGCCTAATATGGCTCATCTTTTAACTGCATTAGAAGATTCTTTATTTTTAGAATGCTTTGATACAAAATATTCTGCTATTGATTACGCTCCGTATAGAAATATTGTTGATGAAAAAATAAAACAAAGACAGAATATCTAAATAAATATTATTTACTTAAGGTATCTAATCTGTCTTTAATGTATATAATTGATTTTACAGGAGTTGGATCAGTTTTTGATAAAACTGCTTTGTAAATTGAGACATAATCAAAAAAATAAATCAAATTGATAATTTTTGAAAGAATATTTCCTTCTACTGAAAATACTTCATAATATTTTATATTATTCTCATTAAAGTAATTTTTCATAATTTTCCATCTTTCTTTTGTTTTGATATGATCTTCTTGTCCTTGTAATAAAATAGGTTGTACATTTGATGGTTTTTCCCATGAAACAATTCCATTATGGGAAGCCTCAATTACATCTTCAATCATCGAGTGTAGTTTTGTATTTTCTTGTAACGAATTTTTAAATCTTATAGCTGCTACATTCAATCCCCATGGATAATAAATCAATGGAATTTCTGTAATCCATTCAGCTAATTTTAGTGCAGAATTACTGTTAGAAAGATTTGATGATGAAATATTATTTTTTAATTCTCTCATTTTTTTTATTGATTCGATAACTTCTTCATTTGTTATTGTTAATATTGGCTCAAGAATTTTTAATAATGAATACAAAAAATTCACAAATGAGGTTCGTGGGGAATGTATCTGAGAAACTTTTCTAAAATCTATCTGATTTTTCTTACAATATTCCTCCATTTTTCCTCCTGAAGAAATAGCAATTATTTTACATCCTTTCTTCTTGGCAGAATCTAAGATAGAAAGAGTTTCTGCAGTATTTCCTGAAATACTTGTAGTTATCACTAATGATTTTGAATCAGCCGTGTTTGGAAGTAAATATCCTTTTACAACAGAAACATGAATTTTTGTTTTTGATAGAATAGCTGCAAATGCATCCCCAATAGCGCCAGAACCGCCCATTCCTGCAAAAACTACATGATTTACGTTACCAAATTCTAATTTTTTAAAATTTGATGAAAATGCTTCATCAGCAATTTCTGGCCATTTATCATAAATTTTATACATTCCTGAAATATCAAATTTCTCCAAAGTCAAATAATCAAGCATCATATGATTGAATTTTTGATGGGATTATAATGTTTCAAAAATCCTCTAAAAAATGATTAGTTATTTTAAATATGAAGTGAAAGACTTCTTTCTAATGAATGATAATTCTCATATTGATTCCTCATTAAGAACAGTAGAGTGGAAAGATAACAAGGTTGTAATGATAGATCAGACTAAATTACCAAATCAATTAGTTTTTGTTGAATATGATGATTTTAATCAAGTTGCAGATGCTATTAGAACTCTAGTTGTTAGAGGAGCTCCTGTAATAGGTGTATCAGGAGCATTTGGTTTAGCACTTGCTGCATTACAAAGTAGGGCATCTACCAAAGAAGAATTAATAGGAGATTTAGAAAAAGCGAAAAAAATTCTTTTTGAAACAAGACCTACTGCTGTAAATCTGAAGTGGGGATTAGAACGGATAATGAAAGTCGCAAATGAAGGGGATAATGTAAATGAAATAAAAGAATTGGTAGTTAAAACTGCCAAAAAGATGGCAGAAGAAGATGTACAAACCAATATGGCTATGGGAAAGCACGGTTCAGAATTATTTGACGATAATGATACCATAATGACTCATTGTAATGCGGGGGCATTGGCAACAGTAGCTTATGGTACTGCGTTAGGAGTTATTAGAGCAACTAAAGAAAGTGGAAAAAAAATTAAAGTTATAGCTACAGAAACACGACCTGTT
>JBOGRE010000398.1:0-3216 GCA_050749345.1 Nitrosarchaeum sp.
ACCATCCCCATTAATTACTGGAGCCTTACGATTAGCAATGTTTTCTAAAAATTTTGTAATTACTCCTGCATAAGCAATATTTTGTCTTGGTCCATATACGTTAAAGTATCTTAATCCAATTATCTTAACACCTAATTTTGAATATTTTTCTGCAAGGTATTCATCTTCCAGCTTTGTGTCTCCATAAGGATTGAGTGGCTTTCTTTCAAAATCCTCTCTGATTGGAATTTTTTTTGTATTGCCATATACGCTGGAACTACTTGCATATACAACCTTAAAACCAAATTCTTTTGCAAGCTTGAAGATATTTTCTGTACCTACAACATTAACATCGTGATATTCTTTTTGTTTTGTAAAAGATTCTTGCACAAGAGTAAGTGCGGCTTCATGAAATAAACCATCAGCATTTTTAACAGCATTTCTCAATTCATCATAATCTAAAATATCCATCTTGAGAACTTTTATTTTGTCTTGAACACCTACTAGGTCTTCTAGATTGCCAACATGAAAATTATCGATCACTGTTACAGAGTGATTATTTTTTACTAAATATTCTACTATGTGACTACTAATGAATCCTGCACCTCCTGTTACTATGAAATTCATATTGATGCTTTTGTAGTCTTATCTTTAAGTTTTGAGAGATAGAATTAGACACAAATTTATATAAACTCAGAAAAGTCAATCATGTTCTGTTGATGATAAAAAAGGAACTGAGTTAAAATTGAACCAAGGAATTTCCAAAAACATTATTTCACTGTCTGTAGATGAAATCAAAAACTACCTGAAATTAGGAAAAATCACAGTTTCTGTAGTAGGTATAGGAAGAATAGGCCTTCCAACAGCATTATCTTTTGCACATTCTGGTTTACCAACGATCGGAGTTGATATTAATGCTAAATTGGTTCAAATGATAAATTCTGGTAACTACCCAATAAGAGATGAACCGGGTTTTGATAAAATATTTGCAGATGTTATAAAAAGTAAAAAATTCTCAGCAACAACAAACATTGGCGAAGCAATTCCAAAATCTGATCTTGTGATTCTTTCATTACCTACTTCAATGGATAAAAACAATGTGCCTGATTACTCTGCATTAACATCAGTAGTAAAAAATCTCAGCAAATTACTAAAGCCAGGTTCATTGATAGTAGTAGAAAGTACGCTTGAACCAGGATTTGTTGAAAATGAGCTAATTTCAATTATTGAAAACAACGATCAAAGGTTAAAAGTTGGTAAAGATTTTAGCATAGCCGCATGTCCAGAAACTGCTAATCCTGGCGAAATATTAAATGATTTTAAAAAATTACCACGACTAGTAGGTGGAATAGATACAAGAACAACGAACCTTGTCTCAGAAATATATGCGCATGTTTTTCGTGTTGAAATGATAAAAATGCCTGATTGCAAAACAGCTAATGCTGCAAAACTCACTGCTAACGTGTTTCGTGACATAAACATTGCATTTGTAAATGAACTCGCGATTTTATATGAAAACCTTGGAATAGATACACTGAAAGTCCTTGAGGCTTGTGATAAAAAATACAACTTTGAAACTCACTATCCAGGAGCAGGAGTTGGTGGGCCATGCTTACCTGTCAATTCATATCAAATTCTAAATTCCGCACGAGGTATGGAAAATAATGGCATGTTAAGGATAATCAGAGCTGCGAGAGAAACTAACGAATCTATGCCATATCATGTTGTTGAACTATTAGCTGATGCATTGAACGAAGCTGGCAAATCAGTAAAGGAAAGTACGATTGCAATACTAGGGATATCTTACAAACCAAATGTACGGGACATTCAATTATCACCAGCTGAAGCAATAATAAAAAGATTAGATCAACTTCATGCAAAAATAAAAATTTATGATCCCTATTTCGAATCCACTGAAGTATTTTCACATAAGACTGAAGATAATTTTGTAAATGCAATAACAAATGCAGATGCAACGATAATTGTTACCGCACATAATGAATTTCGTAATATTGAACCTACATTGTATGCAGCCAAACTGAAAACTCCTGTTCTAGTAGATACTAGAGGGTTAATTGACGTTCATGCCGCAAAAAAAGCTGGTTTGATTTTTAGAGGCATTGGACGTGGAGGAGTTTAACCAAATTAAGACTGCCTCAATAAAAAATATTCTTACCCTTAGATATGATTCTACCCAAAAAACTTCTTTGCCTAAATTAACATGGAAAGATTTTATTGAAAAACCAGTAACTGAACCTCTTATCCATATTGAAAAAACTATACGAAGTACCATTAAAAAAAAATTTGATAATTCGAAACAAAAAGTTGCGGTTGCTCTTAGCGGAGGAATAGACTCCACCTTAATTCTTAGCTTATTAAGAAAGACATGCCCTCATCTTGGAATTGATGCAATTTCTGTTAAATTTGCTGACAGCATTGATGAATCAAGACCTGCCGCAAAAATAGCAGAAAGATTTGAAGCAGATCATCATATCATATACATAGAAAACTATCTTAAAGAATTGCCAACTGTACTAAGCATCATAAAACTCCCTTTTTGGGATTTACATTGGTACTATGTTGTTAAAAAGGCAAAATCACTTTCAAAGACTCTTGTATCTGGCGATGGTGGTGATGAACTTTTTGGCGGATATACCTATAGATATAAAAAATTCTTATCACTAATAAAGCCAGATTTTTCACCGGTTGAGAAAGTAAAAGCGTATCTGAATTGTCATGAAAGAGATTGGGTTCCTGACCAAGAAGATCTATTTGGTAAAAAAACACACTTTTCTTGGAATGAAATCTATAACAACTTAAAACCATATTTTGATAACCCTCTTCCTCCTATTGCGCAAGTTTTTCTGGCTGATTTTAATGGTAAACTATTATACAATTGGACACTACTTAATACAAAAATTCACAAACATTTTGAAGTAAGATCAATATCACCTATTCTCTCAAAGGAATTAATTTCTTATGCAACTCATCTACCTTACAAATTAAAATATGATAGCAAAAGAGACATTGGAAAGATTTTGCTTAGAAAAATTCTTCAAAAATATGTAAGTGATAATATGATGTCTAAAACAAAACAAGGTTTCTCAGTTAATACTGCTAATCTATTGAACTCTCATGGGCATGAACTATGTGATTATTATTTATCTGATGCAAGAATCATAAAAAATGGCTGGATAAAAAAAGAATGGGTACAAAAACATCTTAAAAAACTTGGCA